>CAXMOE010000120.1:0-8225 GCA_964194835.1 uncultured Flavobacteriaceae bacterium
GCGCTGGATCGTTGCAGTACAGAGTTTAGATAAAGGACAACTGTCTTTTTTGTAATGGAGCCGATCGGTTTTTGTGCCATGGATCCTTTTTCCAACCAAATCAGAAATCTATTGATATGACTTTTAAATTTTGGATAGGAGTTCCCGTTGAGCACTTGTTGCTTGGTCGCCAGGCCAAGTTCAAAAGCGTCCCTGACAGTGGTCATCGGAAATGCCGCATTTTCTTTTGTTCCCGTAGTCCCAACTTTCCCATTTACGGATGTGTCATGCGGGTCTGTAGCGGTGCCAAAAAATTCTTTTTCAAGTCCGGAGTTGTCCTTGTGGGGATCAAAACCTGCCTCCAACAAAATCAACAGGTTCCTTTGCAGGGTCTTGAGAAAGTTATAGCGGTCCCGTTTGTTTTTGAATTTGTTGGCCCCTGCCTTGATGTTGGGCTGTCTTTTCAAGTGCCCGCTCACCGGGTCCCGAAAGGAGTAGTACACGTACCAATCTTTTAAAAGGGCCTCTTTTTGCTGTGTTTTGGTCAGTGATGACCACCGCATCGGATCGGTCCCACCGGTATAGATCTTGGGCTCGGAAAAATTACTTTTCATGTTAAAAACGTGTACGTTTTCGTGTACGGTACGTAAAAGTATGGAAATATTGGACATAAAAAAACGGATCGTGAGTACACGATCCGTTGATTTAATTGGCATTGAGCCTTGTAGCGGGAACTGGACTCGAACCAGCGACCTTCGGGTTATGAGCCCGACGAGCTACCTACTGCTCTATCCCGCGATGTGGGTGCAAAGATACGATGGATTTTTAATTTTATCATGATTTATCGCAAGATTTATTTTTTCCTCACAACACCTTGTAAAGACGTATATTTCCATACCTTAGAAATTTTTGACACTATATGGATGTAATCAACGAACTTTTGGCGGGAATTTTACCGTACACAGAGTGGGTAATGCTTTGTATGATAATAGGGGGAGGATTGTTTTTGGTCTTTTATTCTAAACTGCTGCCGTACCGATATTTTAAACATGCCATAGCCATTACCTCTGGTAAATACAACGACCCCAATGATCCGGGGGAAGTAAGCCATTTACAGGCCCTTTCATCTGCTGTTGCTGCCACAGTGGGGCTGGGAAATATATCCGGGGTTGCCATAGCCATTTATTTGGGTGGCCCTGGTGTAGTCTTTTGGATTTGGGTCACGGCTATAATTGGGATGTGTATAAAGTTCTATTCGTGTAGCCTGGCCATAATGTTTCGGGGCAATGATAGTGATGGTAAGCTTCAGGGTGGCCCTATGTATTACATTACAAAAGGTATGGGAGCCAAGGCACGGCCCCTGGCCGTATTTTTCTGTATAGCCGGGCTGTTTGGTGTGCTTCCCGCATTTACCACAAACCAGTTTACACAAACTCTCATGGGTGTTATAAATCCAAATGAGACCATTGCAGCATTTGGGGATTTTAATTGGAAGTTGGGAATAGGCATAGTCTTATCCATTATCACCTCCTTTGTAATTTTTGGAGGGTTACAGAAAATTGCCAAGGTGGCTACGGCCATTGTTCCCTTTATGGTACTCATATATCTGGTGTCTGTTATTTTTATAATGATGCTTAACGCTGGAGAAATCATGCCTTCGTTAAAGTTGATATTTGCTGAGGCATTTAATCTAAAGACAGCGGTACAGGGAGGATTTTGGGGCTTGGTTATAATAGGAATCCGCCGTGCGGTGTTTTCCAATGAATCGGGTGTGGGAAATGCGCCCATGTACCACGGACAATCCAAGACCCATGAACCCATTCAGGAAGGGTTGGTGGCTATGTTGGGACCATTTATAGATACCATTATAGTTTGTACCCTCACCGCGGTGGTCATTATTTTAAGTGGGGCATATTTGGAGGCAGAGACCAACGGTATTGCTATGACACTCATTGCCTTTAAAAAATCGCTCTTCGGGTATGGCGATATTCTGCTCATGATCATCGTTGCTGCCTTTGCGCTCTCTACCTTGTTCACCTATTCCTATTATGGCACTAAATGCCTTTCTTTTTTGACCAATGCCAAAATTGGAAAATATTACAACCACATTTATATCCTTAGCATTACCTTTGCAGCTGTTGCCTCGGTAGATTTGGTGGTGAACCTGATCGATTTGTCCTTCGCACTTATGGTAATACCCAATATGATTGCGGTATTATATTTGGCTCCCAAAGTAAATCAGGCAATGAAATTATATTTCGTAAAAGTAAAAGATGGCACAGCATAAAGCAGGATTTGTAAATATTATAGGGAACCCCAATGTGGGTAAATCTACCTTGATGAATGCCTTTGTGGGAGAAAAACTGTCTATCATCACCTCCAAAGCACAAACCACTCGCCACCGAATTTTAGGGATTGTAAATGGGGAAGATTTTCAGGTTATTCTTTCTGATACCCCGGGAATTATTAAACCTGCCTACGAATTGCAGTCGTCCATGATGGATTTTGTAAAATCTGCATTCGAAGATGCCGATGTACTGCTCTATATGGTGGAGATAGGCGAAAAGGCTTTAAAAGATGAACGATTTTTTGAAAAGATAAAGAACAGTAAAATCCCAGTGCTTCTGTTATTAAATAAGATCGATGTTTCGGAACAGGAAGTATTGGAAGAACAGGTACAGTATTGGCAGCAGCAATTGCCCAATGCAGAGTTGCACCCCATATCCGCACTACAAAACTTTAATGTTAAGGGAGTTTTTGAACGGATCATTGAATTGTTGCCGGAAGCACCACCTTATTACCCTAAAGACCAATTAACCGATAAACCTGAACGTTTTTTTGTGAACGAGACCATTCGGGAAAAGATTTTGCAGCATTATAAAAAAGAAATTCCCTATTCTGTAGAGATAGAGACGGAGGAATTTTTTGAGGATGAGAAAATTATTCGGATGCGTTCCGTAATCATGGTAGAACGCGATTCCCAAAAAGGCATTATTATTGGTCACAGGGGCAGCGCCTTAAAAAGAGTGGGAGTGGAGTCGCGTAAGGATTTGGAGAAATTCTTTGACAAACAAGTGTATTTGGACCTATATGTAAAGGTGAATAAAAACTGGCGTTCCAATCCCAATCAGTTAAAACGTTTCGGATATAACAAGAAATAAGGATTTAACTTTTTAAAAGTTCCTTCATAAAACCATGCAATTCATGCATTTGTGGTTTGCCTTTCTTTTTCCCCTCTCTTCCAGCCATATATAATGTAATCCATAACACCACCATAAGAGCCATTGATGCAAGCTGTATGCCGTTAGGTCTATCTAGCGTCCAGTTCGAATACGCCCAGACACCCAGAATGGTAAATAGGGTGCCTACGCCAAAATGAAGAAAAATAAAGAAAGTCCATAAAGTTGGGTTTGGCCCAAATAAACCATATATTTTACATGCATTTTCGTCTTCCCCTTCTATGATTTCCAAATGAAGTTGTGGCGACCAGAAATGGGTATGTTCTATGTTGAATTTTATAAAAATGTGGTCATCCATTCTCTTTACCAAAAAAGGATTTTTTTTAGCCTTTTCAAAAGCATATAGGATAGATTCTTTAGGACTGTTTAGCAGTAATTGAAAACGCGGTCTTAAAACAATGTCATTGGGCAATGCTTTCACTTATTGAAGTAATTTTCTATAATATAAGATAACACTTTTTCTTCGGATATAAATAGTACTTTTGCAGCAAAATAATGATATGAGTGCTATTGTAGCCATTGTGGGAAGACCTAATGTAGGGAAATCCACTTTTTTTAATCGATTGATTCAGCGGAGGGAGGCTATTGTGGATTCCACAAGTGGGGTTACCCGTGACCGTCATTATGGAAAGAGCGATTGGAACGGCAAGGAATTTTCTTTGATCGATACCGGAGGTTACGTAGTGGGAAGCGATGATGTTTTTGAAAAGGAGATAGATAAACAGGTAGAACTGGCCATAGAAGAAGCGGATGCCATTATTTTTATGGTCAATGTCGAGGATGGCGTTACGGGCATGGATGAGGATGTGGCCATCCTTCTGAGAAAGTCAAAAAAACCGGTATTTCTGGCAATCAATAAGGTGGATAATGCCCAAAGAGCAGAAAATGCTGTAGAGTTTTATTCCTTGGGACTTGGGGAATATTACACCCTATCGAGTATCAATGGCAGTGGTACGGGAGATTTATTGGATGAATTGGTAAAAGTACTTCCTGAGAATGAAAAAACAGAAGAAGAACTGCCCCGTTTTGCCGTAGTGGGAAGGCCAAATGCAGGGAAATCCTCTTTCATTAATGCCCTGATCGGGGAAGAAAGATATATAGTCACCGATATCGCAGGGACCACTAGAGACAGTATCGATACAAAATACAATAGGTACGGATTTGAGTTCAATCTTGTGGATACCGCCGGTATCCGAAGAAAAGCAAAAGTAAAGGAAGATTTGGAGTTTTACTCCGTAATGCGTTCCGTTAGGGCAATAGAACATTGTGATGTTTGTCTTTTAGTCATGGATGCCTCCCGTGGTTTCGATGGGCAGGTTGAAAACATCTTCTGGTTGGCACAACGGAACAATAAAGGCATAGTTATCCTGGTGAACAAATGGGATTTGGTGGAAAAGGACACTAATGCTGTAAAATTATATACCCAAAAAATAAAAAAGGCCATCGAACCATTTACCGATGTGCCCATCCTTTTTGTTTCCGTACTCACCAAACAACGCATTTTTAAGGCTATAGAGACAGCGGTTAAGGTTTATGAAAACCGGAGTAAAAAAATCGCTACGAGCAAATTAAATGATATTATGTTGCCGATTATTGAACATAATTCTCCACCCGCTTACAAGGGGAAATACGTTAAAATCAAATTCTGTACCCAATTGCCCACCCTTTATCCACAGTTTGCCTTTTTTTGCAATCTCCCTCAATATGTTCGGGAACCCTATAAGCGGTTTTTGGAAAATAAAATAAGGGAAAACTTTGATTTTGAAGGAGTACCCATCACCATATATATGCGTAAGAAGTAAGAAAGGGAATTATTACAGTTGATCTTTGATTTTGAGCAGTTCGGTTTTTACACCTTCCAATTTTTGAATGATTTCGAACTTGGACAAGGTCTTTAACCGTTCTTCCTTTAAATGGGTCTTTGCTCCTTCAAGCGTAAAACCCCGTTCTTTTACCAAATGATATATCAATTGTAGGTTTTTGATATCCTGTGGAGTGAATTTCCGATTTCCCTTGGCGTTTTTCTTTGGTTTTAGTACATCGAATTCCTTTTCCCAAAAGCGTACCAAGGAGGTGTTGACCCCAAAGGCCCTGGCAACCTCGCCAATTCCGTAATATCTCTTTTCTGGTAGTTCTATATGCATTAATCCAGGGATTGGTTTTCTTGAGCAGCGTATTTAAGCATGTTTTCAAATTCTTCCGCCGTTAAACTTCCATAATAGAAGTTGATGGGGTTAATTCGTGCGTCGTCTTTCCAAACCTCGTAGTGTAGGTGTGGCGCTTCGGAACGGCCAGTATTACCAACAAATCCAATAAGATCTCCACGCCTTACTTTTTGTCCTTTTTTAACATTGTATTTACTGAGATGTCCATACAGTGTCATATAATCATAACCATGGTCTATTCTAATGTGTTTGCCATAACCAGAGGCTCTATTGTCTACTCTGGAGACCTTGCCATCGCCTGTTGCATAGACTGGTCGTCCCTTGGGAGCAGTAAAGTCCATGCCCCAATGTTTCTTCCTGGCTTTGGTAAATGGATCTGAACGCCAACCATAGCCAGATGCCATACGGGTAAGATCTTCATTTTTTATAGGCTGGATAGCGGGTATTGCGGCCAATAATTTTTCTTTTTCTTCTGCCAATTTTGTAATCTCATCCAAGGATTTGGACTGTATAACCATTTGTTTTTGGATGATATCCATTCGTTTCGTGGTAGAAACAATCATTTCTGAGTTGTTAAACCCTTCAAGCGATTTATACCTGTTCACACCACCAAAACCAGCACGACGCTGTTCTTCCGGGATGGGGTTGGCCTCAAAGTAAAGTCGGTAAATATTGTTATCGCGATCCTCTACATTGGTCAATACCTGTTCTATCTGCTCCATTTTTCTGTCCAATAACTCAAATTGAAGCTCATAATTTTTAACTTCCCTTTGCAGTGATAATTCTCTTGGTGTATTCAGAATGCTGGTATTCAATAAGGCCGTTAATCCCAAAAATCCAAATAACACGGCCCCAATCAAGAAAAGAAATATATTCCTATATCTTTTAGATTTTTTGGGTTCTATCTTTCGATATGAAAGGGTATCCGGATCGTAATAATATTTTACCTTAGACATGAATGGATTTTGTCCTATTTTTGTGCTTTTGCACTATGATAGCAAACAAATATAAAAATTGTTTTGCATAAACCATTAAATTTACAAAAAGCTTAGCTTTTTCCTGTAAAACGAACGTTGATTAAATAGAATAATTGCTTCACGAAACAAGATATTTGATATTGTAACAAGAGAATGTACCTCCTAAACACATTCTCAATTTATTAAAATGTAGGTTGAAAGCAAATCACAAAAAAGTAAAGGTGTGAAATCCCAAGAAGTAAGAGCCAAATTTTTAAATTTTTTCAAGGAAAAGAACCATAGAATTGTTCCTTCCGCTCCCATGGTCATCAAAGACGACCCCACACTAATGTTTACCAATGCTGGGATGAACCAGTTTAAGGAATATTTTTTGGGGAACAGTACTTCTAAGGACCAGAGGGTTTCGGATACCCAAAAATGCCTTCGCGTAAGCGGAAAACACAATGATCTGGAAGAAGTGGGTAAGGACACCTACCACCATACAATGTTTGAAATGTTGGGGAATTGGAGTTTTGGAAATTCCAACGGCCAAAATAATAATGGAGCTGGGGGTTACTTTAAGAAAGAGGCAATTAATTGGGCTTGGGAATTGCTTACGGAGGTATTCGAAATAGACAAGGACAGTCTATATGTATCTGTGTTCAAGGGAAGTGATGATGCCGATAAGCTTGAGATGGATAAGGAGGCCTATAACCTTTGGAAAGCTATCGTAGCCAAAGACCGAATAATTTTGGGCAATAAAAAGGACAATTTTTGGGAAATGGGAGACCAGGGCCCATGTGGTCCATGTTCTGAAATCCATGTAGATATTCGATCGCAAGAGGAAAAGGCAAAAGTTTCTGGGGCTTCGCTAGTAAACCAAGACCACCCACAAGTAGTTGAAATATGGAATTTGGTGTTCATGCAGTACAACCGTAAAGCAAACGGTAAATTAGAATCCTTACCGGCAAAACATGTAGATACCGGATTGGGATTTGAACGTTTGTGTATGGTTCTGCAAGGCGTAAAATCCAATTATGATACGGATGTATTTACTCCCATCATTAGAGAAATAGAGACCATTACCGGCTCGAAATATGGCACAGATGAAAAGACGGATATAGCCATTAGGGTCATTGCCGATCATTTACGTGCTGTGGCATTTTCCATTGCCGACGGACAGCTGCCAAGCAATACCGGTGCCGGATATGTAATTAGAAGGATTTTAAGAAGGGCAATACGCTATGGCTTTACGTTCTTGGATACCAAAGAACCATTTATGTTCCGATTGGTAAAAGTGTTGTCAGATACCATGGGAGAAACGTTTTCGGAACTTGGGGAACAACGTCAGTTGATAGAGAATGTAGTAAAGGAAGAGGAACATTCGTTCTTAAAGACCTTGGAGCAGGGTTTGGTATTGTTAGATAGTGTGCTTACAAAGACCAAGGGAAAAGAAGTTGATGGAAGAAAAGCATTTGAATTATATGATACGTTTGGTTTTCCAATAGATTTAACCTCCCTGATCTTGAGTGAAAGAGGATATACTTTGGATGAGAACGGCTTTGAAATTGCCATGCAGGAGCAAAAAAGTCGGTCTAGATCTGCTTCTGAAACATCAAAGGATACCGAACAGGAATTTGTAGGGTACGATCTTCTTGAAACCAATGTTAACCTGGTCAAATATAGAAAGGTAACCTCCAAGAAGGATGGGATTCAGTACCAGTTGGTGTTCAATCTTACACCATTTTATGCCGAAGGTGGTGGTCAAGTGGGCGACAAGGGCTATTTGGAGACTCCAAATGGCGATGTGGTATATATTATTGACACAAAACGGGAGAACAACGAAATTGTGCATTTTGCAAAGAATCTGCCCCAGAACCTCTCGG
>CAXMOE010000121.1:0-4502 GCA_964194835.1 uncultured Flavobacteriaceae bacterium
ACATCGAACAACCATCTGGATGTAAAGGGCTCATCAAAGGCTATTTTTGACAGTTTTTTTGTGAAAATTTTACATCCACATTGGGTATCATAAATATGTAGCCTTAAGATATGGGAGATAATGCTGGCTATAACCCTTCCAACCAAAAATCTATAGCGGTTTCGGATGATATTGGAACCTAGCTTCATTATTCTGGATCCAAAAGCAAAGTCGTAACCTTTCCTTAAGTTGTAACTCAAGGAAATGCATTCTTGAAGTGATGTCGATAGATCCGCATCCAGATAAGCTATGTATTTATGGTCATAATTTTGGTTGCAGTATTGAATTCCCCTTCTTATGGCCTCGGCTTTCCCCATATTATCAGCGTATGAAACAATGGTTATCTGTTTTCGAAAATCATCCCAGAGCGACTTAAGAATTTCTTGACTTCCATCAGTGGAGCCATCATTTACAAAACACAGAGAAACCTCGGGATTACTTTTAAGAAAACCAATAAACTTATGCACTTCCAGCCCCTCTTCCTCATTATAACAGGGAATTACAATACAGATACTGTTTTTTACAATTTCAGGATAGTTCAAAATGTTATTAATTTATCCGTTTAAAAATTATAGGCTAATCCCAGCACATAGTAATTATCCTCACTGGAAAATGTAAGCTCATATTGTGTTCTCGATTGGGGCGTGGTAAAAAGATAGCTACTACCTATTCCTATGGCGGCACCCATCAGCACATCTACGATATCATGTTTATTGGCTTCAATTCTACTATACCCGGTAAACCCTGCCAGTACATAGGCTGGTGCTCCATATTTCCAGCCATATCTTTGCTGTATAAAGGACGCGCTCTGAAAGGTTGTGGATGTGTGCCCTGAGGGAAATGAATTGATGTTTTCCATATTGGGTCTAGATTTGTTGACTGCTAGTTTTAGTCCGTATGTGACCGCTTGATTTAGTATAAACCCCTTGCTGAATTGCCAAGTCCCTTGTTTGTCATTGATTACCACCGTGGAACCAAGTACTATAGTTGGAAGACTAAATAATATGACATCCCCAACAGACTCCACGGTTCTGTTTTGTGCTTGAATTTTATGATTGCCGGACACCCAGATAAGAATCAAGGGAATAATACATATTAAACGGGCCTTTCTAAAAAAGACTGTAAGCGGCACTATGGGTTTTAAGGAAATGGACATACCTTGACAATTAGTTATTTACAATAAAAAAAAGAGTAAATCTTGACCTATAGAAAGGGCTTTAAGTATTCTTGAGTTACTAAAGTACGTATGGAATCTAAAGTAATATTTAAGGAATTCTAAAGGGAATCTAAAGCTTTGGACTTCTTTGGACCACAACAGGACTGATTTTCATCCACTATACAAAGTCGACTGAAAATACATGATTTTGATCCGTATAGTTATAGCTAATTGCAAAACCATAACGTTCACAGATCTTTTTTACAATGGCCAACCCAAGCCCCGAAGATGCGGCGCCCTTGGCTTCCTTATAAAATCGAGTGAACAATTTTTCGGGATGTTCTAAGCTCTTTTTGCCATAATTTGAGATCGAAAGGGTGTTATCTCTAGTAAAAACCAATATGTCCTTGGTATTGCTATTGTGCTTAATGGCATTGGAAAGTAAATTGTTGCATAGCACTTCCGCTAAGTAGGGATCCATGTTGATCTTAATTTCATCATGACCGGAATAAATTATTTTGGTAGGGGATAGTTCAATAAAATTTTGAATGCTCTTTTTAACAAGTTCAGAGATATTAACTTCTTCCAATGTTACAAATTGGTTATTGTCTATCTTGGTCAGCAATAATAAACGCTTGTTTAGCTGTGTAAGTCTGTTAATATCCTTTTGAATTGAAGTCAATTGTTCGTACTGCTTTTCATCAATCCGATTATCATTTATAAAGTTTTCAATTTTTGCCTGAATTATGGCAAGGGGGGTCTGCATTTCATGGGAAATGTCCCCAGTAAACTGTTTAAGATTTTTATAATCGGCTCTTACCTTTTCGGTCAGGGTCGTAATTTCCTTATTGAGCTCACTGAATTCAAGAATTTCGCTGCTTTCTAATTCTATTGATGATTCCGAACGTAAAGAAAACCGTTTTATCTGTCCCAGATTCGAGAAGAATGGTGACCACAATTTTTTATTTTTTGCCCTGTTCAGGTAAAACAGAAAAATAAATGCAACTAATAGTAAGATAACATAGGACAGCACTATTGCCGATAAAATATCTTCCGTTGATCTTTTTATAGGTAGTGAGTTCCTTGTACAGTTCCATATCTTCTTGTGAAGGGTCATAGATCAAGGTGTCCTTAATTGTTTGGAGTCCTGGATTCGGCACTTTTTTTACTTCTACCAAGGGGGGCAATGAATAGGGAGTTTGTTGCTCGGAAATCATATTTTCAATCGTGAAACTAATGGAATGCAAGCTATCCTCCATTTCTTCCCGTAACAATGCCTTGGTGTAAAAATACAGTATAACGGTACTTACCAACAAGAGCAGAAAGCTGGTAAATAGAAAGGATTTTGAAGCCTTTTGGATCAACGGTATTTTAGTAGTCTTTTTACCCAATTTTATTCTTCAATAAATTTATAACCACTGCCATATACTGTCCTTAAGTATCTGGAGGCTTCGCGGGTTAATTTCTTTCTTAAATTATTGATGTGTACATATATGAAGTCGAAACTGTCGACCAAATCACTATGGTCTCCCCATAAATGCTCTGCAATCATTTCCTTTGAAAGTACCCTTCCCTTATTGGTGATAAAAAACAGTAACAGGTCGTACTCTTTTCTGGTAAGTGAAATTATTTTACTATTGATATATACGGTCTTTGAATTTGTATCTATTTTGATTTCGTTAAAAACGATGGTTTCATCCCCTCCGTATTTGCCACGCCGAAGTACAGCTTTGATCCTGGAGTTTAGTTCGGCCAAATGAAAGGGTTTGGTAATATAATCATCTGCTCCCAGATCCAGGCCCTCCAATTTGTCTTCCAAGGAATTGTTGGCGGAAATAATGATCACACCGGCTTTTTTCTTCTCTTTCTTTAATAAGCGTAGAATATCCAACCCACTTCCGGTAATTAAGTTAATATCCAAAATTATGATCTCATAGTCATATAATGATATCTTATACATGGCATCATCATAATCAGATGCAATTTCACATATGTTACCGTCCCTTCCCAAATAAATGGCAATGGATTGTTGTAGAGCTTGCTCATCCTCGGCGATTAAGATTTTCATACCGATAATCTTTAAAGATGAATATACTTCGAAAATCTAAACTAAACCTAAAGAAGTAGATTAGATTTTACAACCTATAGGTCAGTGATTGAATATAATTGCCGGCAGCTCCAATGCGTTATACATACTGTTATAGGCGCTCATTTCTGTATTTACAATGGCATTACGTTCGTTTTCATAGGTCTTCCAATCGGCCAATAGATCATTTAAACGCTCTTTTGCCCCTTTGGTCACTTTGGGCACGATTGAATCAACAAAACCCTTTAA
The DNA here is from genome assembly GCA_964194835.1 of uncultured Flavobacteriaceae bacterium. Taxonomy (GTDB): domain Bacteria; phylum Bacteroidota; class Bacteroidia; order Flavobacteriales; family Flavobacteriaceae; genus CAXMOE01. Next base: position 3,531 of record CAXMOE010000121.1, read on the forward strand.
ATACATTAGTTCGGCGTTTAACTGATTGTTATAGTTGATGACATCCTGAAAAGTTTTTTGTTTGGGCTGAATCAAATTTTGCTCCCATGCATCAATGCGGCTTATCAGTGATTTCCCAATCTCTATCAATTCCTCTGCCTTCGGATTGTCTTTTAACAATTTTGAATACGATTCCAACTGTGATTTTGCTGAACGCATTTGGTTCACGGATTCATGGATCACTTTAATCGTATTTTCAATCTGTGCCAAAATATCCTGTTGTTCCTCAAAATCGGCCATGGTAGCATCTATATTTGGGTTTGGCAATACAGTGACGTTGGTTTCAGACATCTCTCCTTCAAGTGTTAATCGCAATGTATATGTTCCGGGAGCAACCAGGGAACCGGAATAGTTCCCATAGACAAAAACCTTGTCCACAGCGGGCAGGCTTTCTTTTCTGAAATCCCATGTAAAACGGTTATATCCCTTTTTGGAAGGCAATACCGATGGTTTTGATGGTCCCCCTGGCCATGGTTTAAACTTCTTGGGTTTTTTATTGGTAATGGTCCTGATGATCTTTGAGCCGGTCAAAATTTCCAATTTTAAATCAAGGCTGTCTGCAGCCTTGCCCACATAATAATCGAAGGTTACCCCAGATTTTGGATTTTGTCCCAGTCCCGGAACGGGTTTCTCACTGCTACCACCAACCAACAGATAAGTGTCCTTTGGCTTAAAGATGGAAAGGGATTTTTTAATCCCAGAAAGGTTCTGAATGGCTGCAAGATCGTCCAAGATCCAAAACGAACGACCCGCTGTGGCAACAACAAGATCGTTGTCCTGGATAACCAGATCATTGATGGGGACCACTGGCAGATTTAATTGAAATTGTTGCCAATGAAGACCATCATCCAAGGAGATGTACAAGCCGGTTTCTGTACCAGCGTATAGTAACCCCTTTTGCTTGGGGTCCTCCCGTACTGCTCTAACAAAGGT
>CAXMOE010000121.1:4512-8135 GCA_964194835.1 uncultured Flavobacteriaceae bacterium
TCATTTAGGCCATTTACTATTTTGGTCCATGATTGTCCGTAATCGTTGGTCTTGAAGATATACGGGTCTAAGTCCATAGACTTATAGCGCATTACAACAGCGTAAGCGGTTGCAGGATCATGTGGCGATACTTCTATACTGTTTACAATGCCCTCTTCCAAACCTGCTGGACTTACATTTTCCCAATTTTCACCACCATCTTTGGTGATATGGATGAGTCCGTCATCGCTTCCGGCCCAAAGCACCCCTTTTTCATGGGGAGATTCAACCAAATACATTATGGTATTGTAATTCTCACCACCTGCGGCCTCATTGGTATAGGGCCCACCTCCTGGGCCGTGCTTGCTTTTATCGTTACGTGTAAGATCAGGACTCACAACATCCCAACTCATTCCTCCATCCGTGGTCTTGAATACGACATTGCCGGCATGGTAAATAGTTTTTCGATCATGAGGTGAGCTTATAATGGGGGCGTTCCAATTATAACGAAACTTAAAGTTCTCTGGGGCATTACCCAAAGCCAGTTCCGGATATTCCTTGATTGATTTTCCTTCCCGTGATACAGCCATCCATTTTTCAATGATCCCTTGGTAACATCCTCCGTAGATAAGATCGGGATTGTCTGGATCAAATGCCAGATATGCACTTTCACATCCTGCAACCGAATACCAATCTTTCCAATCGATACCTTGATCATTGGTTCTGCTGGCGATAGCGATGGCGGAATTGTCCTGCTGCCCTCCATACACATTATAAGGCACCAGATTGTCTGTAATAACCCTATAAAATTGAGCAGTGGGCTGATTTTTTTGAGTACTCCAGCTTTTCCCTCCATTGTTGGAAACGTTGGCGCCTCCATCGTTGGAATTGATTATTTTGGAATTATCCAATGGATTGATCCATAAATGATGGTTGTCTCCATGGGGGGTAGTCAGTTTGGAAAAAGTTTTTCCGCCATCAATGGATTTCATCACAGGGGCGTTTAAAACGTATACCCTGTTTTCATCCTGTGGGTCAGCAAAGATTTCCATATAGTACCAAGATCGGGCAATATTGATTCGGTTTGAGTTGATCTGTTTCCATTTTTTTCCTGCATCATCCGATCGGTATACCCCTCCTTTTTTACCTTCCGCTTCTACAACTGCAAAAACACGTTCAGGGTTCGCTCTGGAGACCGAAATACCTGCTTTGCCAAATTCCTTGGGCAATCCTTCCTTCATTTTTTCCCACATGGTTCCCCCATCCGTAGATTTATACAGGCCGGAGTTGGCCCCACCAGAACTCATGGTCCATGGGAAGCGTTGGTGCTGCCACATAGCAGCATATAAGATTAAGGGGTTGTTCATGTCCATTGAAAGGGAAGACGCGCCAGTGTTGTCGTTTACGGTCAGTACTCTTTCCCAACTGGCACCTCCATTAAGGGAGCGATATACCCCTCTTGCGCCAGACGGACCGTATTGTGCCCCCTGTGCAGCAACAAAAAGAATATCTGGATTACTGGGATGTATGATCACATCCGAGATATGACGGGTTTGGTCCAAACCTATATGTTTCCATGTCTTACCTGCATCAGTAGATTTATATACTCCATTCCCCATAGAGGTCATGACTCCACGAGCCGCATGTTCACCCATGCCCACAAGCACGATATTGGAATTGCTTTCGGAAACGGCAAGAGCTCCAACGGTACCAGTTTTAAAATAACCGTCCGATACGTTCTTCCAGCTAATGCCATCATCGATGGTTTTCCAGACCCCTCCTCCTGTACTTCCCATATAGTAGGTCATGGGTTGGCCCATAACCCCGGTGGATGTCACACTTCGCCCCCCTCTAAACGGACCTATGTTCCTCCATTTTAGGTTATGAAATAATGAGTCATTGACGACTGTAATGGGAACTTCATCCTTCTTTTTTCTTTTTTGGGATTCACTCGTAATGGGTAATAGTAATAGTCCAATAAGGAGTAGTTGGATGCTTTTCATAAGCTTAGGGTAAATTGGTTTACTAGTTTTTGGGTTGTTCTAAAATTACATGAATGCATTGTAACAAGTAAATATAGCGAATTGCATCATTTGCAAACGACTACAAACGTTTACAAGCGATTTTAAACGAAAGTAAGCATTTCCAAACCGAGTAGTACGCCGCAACGGACTTAGGTTTGTGCTGTCGAAACATTGTAATTCGATAGTATTAACTGTTTAACCATTAAAAATTAGTAGTATGAATGCACTTAGAAACAAAGTACAGTTGATTGGAAACCTGGGGAACGACCCAGAAATTGTGAATCTTGAAAGTGGTAGTAAATTGGCCAAATTTTCCATTGCCACCAACGAGACCTACAAAAACGCACAAGGCGAAAAGGTAACGGATACCGAATGGCACAATGTGGTGGCCTGGGGAAAAATAGCCGATATTGTGGAAAACTACCTTACCAAGGGAAAAGAAGTTGCCATTGAAGGAAAGCTTACTTCCCGATCCTATGAGACCAAGGAAGGGGATAAAAAATACATTACCGAGATAAGATGTAATGAACTACTATTATTAGGAAAATAATTCACTATTGTAGATTTCCTTAACTAAAAAAGAGAGCCAATTTATGGCTCTCTTTTTAATTTTTCGAATCCGAAGGGGCTTATCATCATATTATGCTGGAGGCTCAGCGGCACTATTCGCAGTAATCTGCTGAACATCGCGATCAAAGAGATACAGTCCGCCCTTATCGTTTCCGATGAGGTTTATTTTATCTAAAATAGTGCGTGCTAAAGCTTCTTCCTCAATTTGTTCTGCAACATACCATTGCAAAAAGTTATGTGTGGCATAGTCCTTTTCTTCGAGGGTGGTATGAACCAATTCATTTATGCTATTTGAGACAAATATTTCGTGTTCCAATAATTCCTGGAACATTTTTTGAAAAGTTCCAAAATCAAATTTAGGGGCTTCCAGTGTTAATACTCTTGAATGGCCGCCTCGTTCGTTTACAAATTTGATCAGTTTCAGCATATGTAAGCGTTCCTCGTCCGATTGGGCATACATGAATGTAGCGATGCCTTCCAATCCTTTGACTTCTGCCCAGGAGGCCATTGATAAATATACTTGTGAGGATTCCGCCTCAATTTGTATCTGTTTATTGAGAGCTTTTTCTAATTTTTTGGATAACATAACTTTTCTTTATTACGGTCATATAAAATTAAGTAATTCTAGTTGAATTATAAGGACATGACACCTTTTTTGTTTTTGGTAAAAAGGCCTGTATAATATACCCCAGTGGTAACCATATAATTGTTTTACGGGTTCCCAATGAACTCACCATATTCCCGAGTGAACTGTGGAACGTTTTCCCTTCTGTCCCTGGCATATATAGAAGTTCCTTCATCAAAAAGGTACAGTGCCCCATTGCTTTCCTTTCCAGTGAAATCATCTACTATATGCATACCCAATACCTTTAAACATATTACCAGTGTCATATGTGAACATCTGCCAGGTGGTTTTGGGAGTAGGGTCACTAAGGTCCTGACCAAAGGTGGACGCCGTTAAAAGCAAGAACACTAAAATAAAAAAGTTCTTCCTATTCAATGATTGGTTTAACCGTTAAATATACAATTTTTGGATTATCTGAAAGGGAT
>CAXMOE010000122.1:0-8124 GCA_964194835.1 uncultured Flavobacteriaceae bacterium
GCCGATCCCAATCTATATACTCATCAAAAAAGAATTTCTTTTTTTCAAATCGATTGGTTTCATCATTAAATCCATAGGTTTCCTCCGTTCTATCGGCTAAAATTACCATCTCACCTGTATTACCATCCATTCCTAAACTTGATTTGGGTAATCCGTCACTCAAACCATAAAAAATAAACTCAGACTGGTCAAAATCAAGCTTACCATCAATATATTTAGGAACTATTTTGACAATCTCGGAATCTACGTTAGAATTCATCCAAAGTGTTCCATCGTCTTTTTCTATAATACTGCCATCGCTTAAAGTCAACTTGGAAGTAAATGATTCTTCCTCAAATTGCTTTTTATCTTCATTAAAATATAAGCTCGTTATACCTTGCTGGTGCTCAATAAAAATCCGGTTACTATCAATTTTTGATTGTGTGGTTACACCAGCTCTAAAATCATAGTTTACATTTTCACGAACATATTCAAAAGTCTTATTCTTTATTTCAATAAATCCCATCCCATTGGAACCAACAAACAGTCTATCTCTGAATTCAAAAAATCTGCTGCCCTGTCCAAAAGTTCCTTCAATCTTTTTAACTTCATTAGCAACCGTGTCTAGATATGATATACCATTGTTAGTGCTAAAATAAAGCAGGCCTTTATGCCTATATACCATAAACACCACGGTGCTGAGCCCCATGTCCGAATCTATCACAGTAAGATTGGAATTCAGGTTAACACTCGAAATTCCATTAAAAAGCATCATCCATAATACTCCCCTGGAATCTACATACACATAATCTACACTACCTTCTTGCAATCCATTATCTGTGGTAAATTTCTGAATGAGTTTGCCATTATGATCAATAAGATAAGCCCCATCGCTAAAGGTATTAAGCACAAATCGGCCATCTTCTAAAGCAACTCCGGGAAGATAAAGTTTGCCTTTAATATACGGATCTGCCTCTGTTTTAAATGGCGAGAACACTTTACCATCATACAGGAATATCCCCTGGTTTCTGGTGCCAATAAGCAGTTTATCGTCATAAGGTAGAACGGTATAGATACGTTCGCTGGCAAATTGTTCCCCACCAGGCACTAATTCAAAGGTGTCATCATCTTTAAGCACACAAAGTCCGACCCCCCATATTCTTAAGTAGTAGATATTATTGACAACGCTGCCCACATGATAACCATCCTCCGAAGTAATGACCTTTATACTTTCTCCATCCCAGCAATAAAGCTTGAATTCAGTTCTAAAAATTACACGGCCTTTATAGAAATCGATCTCCCAAACATCAGCAAATTGTTTATGCTCTTCCGGAATTTTATCCACTAAGGACACAAATTCTAAACTTCCTGTTTCAGATGGAGCCAAATATCCGAATTCACCCTGACCTCCAACATATATTACTCCTTTATCATCTTTCACTAAACTTCTACAATTACCCGGAACATCTATCAAATTCCAGTTTACCCCATCAAATTGCAATACCCCGGTATTATTTGCGAAATACATAACACCGTTTGCATCTTCAAGACCCCACCAGTTGATAGGAGTAGCTCCATAATCCTGATATTTGTAATTGGTTATCAAAGGCCTGCCTATCTGATCCTGGGCATATATCGCAAAGAAGGATAAAGAAAATAGAAAAGTCAAGAAGTAATTAGCATTATTTCTTCTGGATCGAATTGAATATTTTTGCATGTTGGTTGGTATATTTGAACAACTTGTGGGGAACAGATAATGCTGTTTTTAAAGATACGAAAATATTTTATTACAAACCTTTTCTGCTTAGTTCATTATGTTTAAACAAAAACGATATTACAAGGGTAAATTAAACAGGATTTACCATCACATCTTTTTTGTACATTTAGCACTTTCAAAAATTCTATGGAGCAGATTAAAGATTATATTTCAAAACACCAAACAAAATTTATCAATGAACTTATAGCACTTTTAAAAATACCTTCTGTTAGTGCGGACCCTGCTTTTTCGCAAGATGTTATGAATGCAGCCGAAGCGATAAAGACATCACTATCGCAAGCTGGATGTGATACTGTTGAAGTATGTGAGACCGAAGGTTATCCGATTGTATATGGCGAAAAGATCATTGACACCAAGCTTCCGACGGTTTTAGTCTATGGGCATTATGATGTACAGCCACCAGATCCGTTGGATCTATGGGATTCACCCGCTTTTGAGCCCATTATTAAGAACACCGAACTGCATCCTGAAGGAGCAATCTTTGCTCGCGGTGCAAGTGACGATAAGGGGCAAATGTATATGCACGTGAAAGCATTGGAATATATGATAAGCACCGATCAATTGCCCTGCAACGTAAAGTTTATGATCGAAGGCGAGGAAGAAGTAGGTAGCGAAAACCTTGCCCTATTTGTTGAAGAACATAAGGATAAACTCAGTAACGATATTATACTGATTTCAGATACCGGAATGATAGCGAAAGGGGTTCCCTCCATAACCACAGGACTAAGAGGGTTAAGTTATGTTGAAGTTGAAGTAACAGGGCCAAACCGAGATCTGCACTCTGGTTTATATGGCGGGGCAGTTGCCAATCCGATCAATATTTTGGCGAAGATGATTGCGTCTCTGCACGACGAAAACAATCATATTACCATTCCTGAGTTTTATGATAAAGTGGAGGATCTAAGTCATGGTGAGCGAGCAGAAATGGCAAAAGCTCCATTTAATCTTGAGCAATACAAAAAAGCATTGGATATAGATTTCGAGTATGGAGAAAAAGGATTTACCACCAACGAACGCAACTCCATCCGCCCCACATTGGATGTGAACGGAATTTGGGGAGGATATACTGGTGAAGGGGCGAAAACCGTTATTGCCAGTAAGGCCCATGCAAAAATTTCCATGCGTTTGGTACCCCATCAGGATTGGGAAGAAATTACGCAAATTTTTAAATCCCATTTTGAAAAAATAGCACCAGAAGGTGTAACCGTTAAAGTAACCCCACATCACGGTGGACAAGGCTATGTTACCCCTATTGATTCCATAGGTTACAGGGCGGCAGCAAAAGCGTATGAAACCACTTTTGGCAAAACACCCATACCACAACGTAGCGGCGGGAGTATCCCAATTGTTTCCCTTTTCGAAAAGGAGCTGAAGAGCAAGACTATCCTTATGGGTTTTGGGTTGGACAGTGATGCGATACATTCACCCAACGAACATTTCGGGGTTTGGAACTACTTAAAGGGAATTGAAACCATTCCTTATTTCTACAAATATTTTACAGAAATGAGTGAAGTAAAAAATTAGAAAAATCTAAAATATTTCTTTTAGATTTTTTTTACGTATTTAGTAATGATTACAATATTTTGAGCTCCTACTCTACCTTCAATATATTCCTCGTTTTCAGGATCTAATGAGATTCTTCGAACAGCGGTTCCTTGTTTGGCCACCAGACTTGACCCCTTTACTTTTAGGTCCTTGATCAAAACCACACTGTCCCCCGTATTTAATACAATTCCGTTCACATCCTTACGAACAATTTTATCCCCTTCTTCAACACCTTCACCAGTTGCTTTGGCCCAATTTAAAGTTTCATCATCCAAGTAAAGCATATCCAATAAATCTTGAGGCCAACCTTCATCTTTTAATCGGGAAAGCATACGCCAAGCAGTAGCTTTCACCGCCTGATGTTCGCTCCACATACTATCATTTAAACAACGCCAATGATTGGCATCTGTGACATCTGAGTTTTCGATTTGATCAATACATATTTCACAACCCAACAAACTTCCATCAACTCCACCTATAGAAACCGGTGGAACTTCATACACTTTTAAATTGTCTGTTGAAGCACACAATTCGCACTTTGAACCACTTCGTGATTGTAAATCTTCCAATAAACCCATTACTCCTATTTTATGAGCTGCAAATCTACTTAAATTATATTTCTGATAGGCCCAGTCCCATTTTGAATTGTTGAATCCCAAATTATTTTAATTCTACATTTGTAGAATTAAAATAATTGTTCTATGTTTGTAGAGTACTATACCAATCATACATATGCAACTTTCAAAATCCGAAGAAGAACTTATGAATATTTTATGGAAGCACAAGAAGGCTTTTATGAAAGATCTTTTGGGGTCGTACCCAGAACCCCGACCTGCAACCACAACGATAGCCACATTGCTTAAGCGTATGACCGACAAAGGTTTTGTAGCTTATAATAGTTATGGCCGTTCAAGGGAATACTACCCTACTGTAAAGAAGAAAGACTATTTTTCCAAGCATGTGAATGGGCTCATTAAAAACTTCTTTAACAATAGTGCCCCTGAATTTGCATCTTTTTTCACCAAAGAAACGAGATTCACAAAAGAAGAGCTTGAAAATTTAAAAGCCATCATAGACGACGAACTTAAGAAGAAGTAACAATGTTAATTTATTTATTAAAATCTTTTGCGTGTTTAGCTGTTTTCCTGCTGTTTTATAAATTGTTTTTGGAAAGGGAAAACATGCATGTTTTCAAACGTTTTTATTTATTGGTGGTAATTTTATTGGCCTATTGCATCCCCTTGATCACCATTACCTACTATATAGAACCCTCGGTGGAATTTATTCCGCAAGAACCCAATAAAAACATCTTAGGAGCCCTAACATCACAAACACAAAGGTCATCGGTTCGTTGGTCTACAATTATCTGGACTATATACGGCATCGGGGTATTGATATTAGGGATCTTTTTCGTCAAAAACATTGTCCAATTACTTTATAAAATAAGGAATAATAGCAAGATAAAAACTGGTCGATACACAACTATTCTATTACAGGAAGTAGTATTGCCTCACACCTTTTTCGATTATATTTTCTTGAACAAAAACAAGTTTGAAACACAACAAATTCCTAAAGCGGTACTACTACATGAAGAAATTCATGCCAAACAGAAACACTCGGTAGATGTATTATTAATTGAATTGATACAGGTGGTGTTTTGGTTTAATCCGCTAATTTATGTTATAAAACAAGCAATAAAATTAAATCACGAATTTTTAGCAGATCAAGCTGTTATAAACAAGGGGGTTCGAACCTCGGTCTATCAGAATATATTATTGGCATTCTCATCAAATGCTATGCAGCCACAATTGGCAAATTCAATTAATTATTCATCAATCAAAAAACGATTCACAATCATGAAAACACAAACATCCAAAAAGTCAGTTTTATTAAGAAGTATATTAGTACTTCCCATTCTTACCCTTTTATTGTACGGTTTTAGTAATAAGAACATAGTGCAAAAAGAAAGTCCCAAAACAAAAAGTGAGTATTCGAAAATACTTCAAGAAAAAGCCAGTCGTAAAATGGTTGCGGAATACAATGCCCTGGCTAAAAAGTATAATACTCTAAAACAGGATGAAAGAAAAATTAACTACAAAGACCTGAAACGGATAGAATATATTTATGGCCTAATGACCAAGTCCCAAAAAGAGCGTGCAGAACCTTACCCAAAATATGCAACTCCACCAGCTGAGTCGAATGCCGCTGTTATGGTTGAGGTTGAGGAGATTCAAGAGGTTTCCAACCCTGTATTGGCTCCAAATGTAATAGAAGTAGAACAGGTCGCAGAAACTGCTATGGAAGTTGATGTCGATGAAATAATTGTAGCCCCCTCTCACCTTAAATCCCCTTCCGCACCAGATGATATTGAGATTGAGAAAGTTATGGAAGTCCCTTCTCCCCCATCCCCAAAATCGCCCCTGGAATTTGTTAAGGAAATGGTGAAGAAAAAGGCGGTTTTCTTCTATGATGGCAACAAAATAAATTCGAAAAAGGCAATTGAGCTTGTGAAAAACTCGAATGATATCGATATAATAGCGAACCATTCTAATGACAATCAATATGAGGTAAACTTGTCCACAGTTGGTAATAATCAATAATAGCATTGGAAATGGATAGCTGTAAATAGTCATCAGGCATCTTGCTTTTACGAAAATGTTGGTCCCATTTCTAGAAATTTAGGACCCTAACCGTTATCATTATAAAATAAAAGCCTCTGTTTATGAGGTTTTTATGTAACATTTTACCCTGAAATGCGTTCTAATAATCTATATGAACCATCAATCAAAATCAGGACACTATGTTACAGAACTTTTTTATCCTCTGCTCAGGAGCGGATGCCTCTTTACTTAAAACCTGTTCTTCTGGGGAACAAAACAAATATGCCGGAATTGGCGCCACGGTATTCTTTACCGCAGTTATGGCTTTTATTGCCAGTAGTTACGCACTTTATACGGTTTTCGACAATGTATATACCGCTATTTTCTTTGGGCTTATCTGGGGTTTACTCATATTTAATTTGGACAGATTTATTGTCTCGACCATTAAAAAACGAAATAGTATAAAAAGTGAACTTGTACAGGCAGCTCCTCGAATAGTGTTGGCAATAATCATAGCCATAGTTATTGCCAAACCCCTGGAGATGAAGATTTTTGAAAAGGAAATCAACCAGGTGCTATTGGAACAGAAAAATGAGTTAACCTTAGCCAATAAGGATCAGATTGCGCTACAGTATACCCCGGTAGTTGAAAAACTTAATCAGGATATCACTGCTCTAAAAGGTGAAATATCAACTAAAGAAGCAGAGACTAATGCCTTATACGACACTTATATTGCTGAGGCAGAAGGTCGCGAAGGCACCCTCTTATTGGGCAAGGGACCAGTCTACAAAGAAAAGCGGGAAAAACATGATGCGATACTTCTAGAATTACAGGAATTAAAAGAGACCAATACCCAAAAAATTGTGGCTATTGAGTCACAAATCACAACATTGAATACAGAATATACAAGTGCAGTAAATGATTCCCAGCCTATAATTGATGGCTTTGATGGTCTTATGGCCCGGATCAGTGCCTTGAACGAATTGCCATGGCTGCCTTCTTTCTTTATTTTTCTTTTATTTCTGGCCATTGAAACAGCTCCTATCATAGCCAAGTTACTGGCCCCAAAAGGTGCCTATGATTTAAAATTGGAAGAAGAGGAAAGTATTGTTGAAACCTGGGTGACCCAAAAAGTATTGCAACGTCAAAAAATACTGGCAACGGATTCCTCCTTAAATGAAAAAATATATGGTGAGATTGCAGAAGAAGAAGCAATCTATGCCTACAAAAAACAGAAAGCAGAGGAGTTATTACGATTACAAGCAGACGCCTTTCATGAAGTACAGATAAAGAGTCTCTAACGATTTCATATATTTACTAGTATTTACATGAGAATGGGCAGAATCTAAGAAATTGGAGAATTAGTTATATCCTTATATTAATTAACTATTTCCATTTTCTTTAGTAAGAACGAGGCGTTCATGTTCTTACAAATACCCTTTTTAAATTTATAGTCAAAATGCAGTTCATCGTTGATGATCTCGGCATCAAAATAATGGTTTTCCACTTTGGACATGTCCTTGGCTACATCACATAAACTTAAATCGTGCGTAGCAATAATTCCAGTGGATTTGGATGTTACCAATCGCTCCACAAATTTTCGAGAACCCAGTGCCTTATCGGTGCTGTTGGTCCCTTTTAATATTTCATCCAGAACAATAAAATAACGATCATCTTCTATCTGATCAACTATAAACTTTAACCTCTTTAATTCGGAAAAGAAATACGACTCGTCATTCGTAAGAGAATCCGTGGTACGCATACTGGTGATTAATTTTATCGGATTATACTCTGCAGAGGTCGAGCAAACGGGCAATCCCACGTTGGCCATTACAATTTGCAAGGAAACCGTTCGTAAAAAGGTGCTTTTCCCGGCCATGTTTGCCCCGGTGACTATAAAAAATTGTTTCTTGTTGACATGAATATCATTGGCAATACGTTTTTTCGGATCTAACAATGGGTGTGAGGCCGCACTGGCTTTCAATACGATTTCCTTGTCCGTTAAGATTGGATAAGAATAATCGGGATGGTTAAAAGCGAAATTTCCAAGACTGTTATATGCATCAAAAAAGGCTATGGTATCAAACCATGCTTCCACTTCAGCTCCATGCTCAGAGATCCATTGTTCAAATTTGTAACATTTCCGTAAATCCCACAGCAAAAATGCGTTGCCTAAAAAACCAAAAATCATATTGTTCCGCTGGTCCAACGCATTTAAAATAC
>CAXMOE010000123.1:0-8031 GCA_964194835.1 uncultured Flavobacteriaceae bacterium
CTGGCCTGGACAGAAAAACGAGTTCAACGGCGCGTTTAAGGCTTGTAATGGATGACAACAATTCACTTAGGCCGGGTAAAAATTATGCGGAGATGAGTATTCCGCTAGCACAATATATTGACGCAGGTGTTTATGTGAACAATTATTTTAACAGTCAGAACACTGTAAGGAATTATATAACAAAAGATGTGCGGAATGATGTTTTGCAATTGGCCCATGTTGCGGTAGCAGTCAACGGAAAACGATTTCGAATGTGGATGAACGAACGTAAGTTAGTAGACTTGCCCCGTTTTATTGAACCGGGCTTACTACATTATATAAAATTTGACCTTAAAAATATGCCTGGCGAGTCCAAGGAACAATTTGTTTTTATCACCAATGTTAAACTGGCCGAAGGAGGGGAAGATCTACGCAGCAAATTACTTAAAGATGGTAAGTTTTCAACCACCGGTATTCTATTCGATTCTGGGTCTGATAAAATTAAACCCGAGTCCTATGGTATTTTAAAGAAGATAGCGGAGGCACTAGAACAGGAATCCGATATGAATATTAGAATTGTAGGGCATACAGATGCGGACGGCAATGACACCAGTAATTTGGATCTTTCCAAACGCAGGGCAGTTTCGGTAATGGAAGCCCTAACCAATGATTTTGGCATATTTGCCAGTAGGTTTGATACCGAAGGGAAAGGAGAAGGTGAACCCGTGGCCGATAACAATACCTCTGAGGGAAAGGCGCAGAATAGACGTGTTGAATTTATAAAACTATAGGAATTATGAAAAATTACCCGGGGACTATTATTCTGGCACTTCTTTTTGTTTTGGGAAGTAGGGCCCAGACCAGTTGCAGTACTTACTACCCCTTTGACGAAGGAACCAGCTTTCAAATTACCATGTACGACAACAAGGACAAAACCACAGGCATCATAGATTATGTAGTGAAAGAATCGACTGGTAACTCAGCAATCCTGGCCTACGAAATGCTGGACGACAAAGGAACATTGATAGTAACGTCCGAATATGGGATCAGTTGTGAAGATGATGGTATATCCATAGATTTTAACTCTTTGGCCGCTCCCGGTATCATGGAACAGTATAAGGATATGGAGATTGATATTACAGGGACCAATTTAAGTGTCCCCAACAATCTCAGTCCTGGACAAACACTGCCGGATGCCGACATGCTGATGAATATACGAATGGCACCCATTAACATGAAAATGACAATTACAATTTATAACCGAAAAGTGGGCGCCAGGGAAACATTGACCACCCCGGCTGGGACTTTTGATTGTATCGTGATCTCTGATCAGACCGATACCAAAATGGGCATGAAATTCAGTGGCAGTTCCAAACAATGGTTGGCAGAAGGCGTTGGGATGGTAAAACAGGAAAGTTATAACAAGAAAGGGAAACTTATGGGGAGTAGTGTGTTGACTGCATTTAATAAATAATTAAATGAGGATTAAGCAAAATTAAAACCGGGGTTAAACCTCGGTTTGTTGTTTTATATCTGCCTGTCGTTATGCAGGATACTTGCTTCGAAAAGTGTTTCAAAATGGGATAAAAGCTTTTGCTTTACTTCTTGCATATCGACTTCTTGTTGTCCCAATTCCACGTTTAGGGAAGTAGCGGCCTTACCTTTTATGCCACATGGGATCATGAGGTCAAAATAACCCAAATCGGCATTTACGTTTAACGCAAATCCATGCATGGTCACCCAACGACTGGCACGGACTCCCATGGCACAAATCTTACGGGCAAATGGGGTGCCCACATCCAACCAAACCCCTGTTTCACCTTTGGAACGTTCCCCTTTTAAACCGTATTCCGCCAGGGTAAGGATTACTGTTTCTTCCAAATAACGAAGGTATTTATGGATATCGGTAAAGAAATTGTCCAGATCTACAATAGGATAACCCACAATCTGACCGGGACCGTGATAGGTAATGTCCCCACCCCGGTTTATTTTGTAAAATTTTGCGCCTTTAACAGCCAATTGATCCTCATTCACCAGGAGATTATCGATATCCCCACTTTTTCCCAAGGTATATACATGGGGATGTTCCACGAACAATAAGTGGTTGGGAGTTTCCAAATTGGCTTCCTCCCTTCTATTTTTGATCTTTATGTCCAAGGTTTGCTTAAAAAGCAGCTCCTGATAGTCCCAGGTCTCCTTGTAATCTTTAAGTCCCAAATCTTGCAGTGAAATTTTCTTGTTCATCTCTGCAAAGATACAAAGTCCTTCCTAGTTGTCTAAGGCATTCAATTGGGATTGTTTAGGATAACCAAGGCCGCAATGACCCCAGGAACCCATCCACATAAGGTGAGCAGCAAGACAATCAATATGGACCCACACCCTTTTCCTATTACGGAAAGGGGTGGAAAAATTATAGCGAGAATTACTCTCCAAAAACTCATTTGATAGATTTATATGATTGATGTACTTATTTGACACAAAAGTTCCCTTTTTGTTACAGCTTTTTCCAAAATAATATAGCCTCAAATAACATTCCCTTTTAATGGATTGATAGATTAGCACATTGTAGCTATATTTGCTGCCTTAAACAGTTTTCATGCAACTTTCGGAACAAGAAGTCATAAGAAGGGAAAAGCTCACCAAATTAAGGGAGTTGAACATTAATCCATATCCTGCTGCACTATATCCAGTGGATGCCACCTCAAAAAGTATCAAAAACGAATTTGAGGAAGGTAAAAAGGTGGTAATTTCTGGCAGACTAATGTCCAGAAGAATCCAGGGAAAAGCTTCTTTTGCCGAGTTGCAAGACAGTGAGGGCCGTATACAGGTGTATTTTAACCGTGATGAAATTTGCCCTGGAGACGACAAGACCCTATACAACGAAGTGTATAAAAAATTGTTGGACATTGGTGATATAATTGGTATTGAGGGAGATCTTTTTATCACCCAAGTGGGTGAAAAAACAGTGATGGTAAAAGGGTTTACCTTATTGAGTAAAGCGCTGCGCCCTCTTCCACTACCCAAAAAAGATGCAGAGGGAAATGTATTTGATGAATTTAACGATCCAGAACTTCGGTACCGTCAACGTTATGTGGATTTAATCGTAAATCCATCTGTTAAAGAAACTTTTGTAAAACGAACCAAGATTACCAATAGTATACGTGAATTTCTAAACAACATGGGATATTTAGAGGTAGAAACCCCTATTCTACAGCCCATTCCAGGAGGTGCTGCTGCCCGTCCGTTTTTAACGCATCATAATGCGCTGAACATTCCCCTGTATTTAAGAATTGCCAATGAGTTATACCTAAAACGATTAATTGTCGGAGGTTTTGATGGGGTCTATGAATTTGCCAAGGATTTTAGGAATGAAGGCATGGACCGCACCCATAACCCCGAATTCACAATGATTGAATTGTATGTGGCATATAAAGATTACAACTGGATGATGGGCATGACAGAGCAATTACTTGAAAAAGTGGCTAAAGATGCTACTGGCAGCACCAAGGTAACCGTGAGTGACAAGGAAATTGATTTTAAAGCCCCTTACCCCAGAGTGCCTATCCTGGATGCCATTAAAACCCATACCGGCTTTGATGTGTCGGCAATGAATGAGGCCCAGTTGCGTGAAGTGTGCAAAAAGCTACATTTGGAAATAGATGAGAGTTTTGGCCGTGGAAAGATAATAGACGAAATTTTTGGAGAGAAGTGTGAGCATTTATATGTACAGCCAACCTTCATCACCGACTATCCCAAAGAGATGAGTCCATTGACGAAGGCGCACCGATCTAAACCCGGACTTACAGAGCGTTTTGAATTGATGGTTAACGGCAGTGAATTGGCCAATGCCTATTCTGAGCTCAACGATCCTATCGACCAACGCGAGCGCTTTGAACACCAATTGGCGTTAGCGCAAAAAGGAGATGATGAAGCGACCCAATTCATTGATCAAGATTTTCTTCGCGCCTTGGAATATGGTATGCCTCCTACTTCGGGCATTGGCATTGGCATAGACCGCCTGGTGATGTTTATGACCAATAACTCCTCAATACAAGAGGTGCTTTTCTTCCCACAAATGCGCCCTGAGAAAAAACCATTGGAATTATCCGAGAATGAAAAAGTCATTTATGACATTCTCATTAAAGAAAAACAAATGCCCTTGACAGAACTAAAAACATCATCAAGACTAAGCAATAAAGCTTGGGACAAAGGCATTAAAGGTCTGGCCAAACTTGGCTTAACTAAAGTCAGCAAAACCGAGGACACCTTAATTGTTGAACTAACTGCATAACAAATACAATGCATTAAGACAAAAAAAGGATGCATATGTGCATCCTTTTTTTATTTTCAAAACTAACGGAAATAGTATAGCTTAGGGGGCTATAAATACAATACATGGTCCTCAGTAGAAAAATAGGGTTGTTCCTTGGCCCCTTATTGTTCCTTTTTATTAATTATTTACCATTTGATCTTATTTCCGAAAAAGGGGATGCCGTCATTGCTGTGGCTTCGTGGATGGTTGTTTGGTGGATTACTGAAGCGGTATCCATATCTGTGGCCGCTCTTTTGCCGTTAATACTTTTCCCATTGTTAAAAGTGATGCCAATGGCCGATGTAGGTGCCAATTATGGCAGCCCGATCGTTTTCTTGTTCTTTGGAGGGTTTGTTATGGCCTTGGCTTTGGAAAAGGTAAACCTGCACAAACGTATCGCACTAAATATCATTAAAATAACTGGGACCACACCCAACAAAGTAATATTGGGCTTCATGATTGCCACTGCTTCATTGAGCATGTGGATCAGTAATACCGCCAGTACGGTGGTAATGCTCCCCATTGCCATTTCCGTAATAAGATTGTTGATCGATGACGAAGACGGTTTTACTAAAAACGACCGTAATTTTGCCCTTAGTGTAATGCTGGGTATTGCTTTTTCAGCCAATGCAGGAGGTATTGCCACTGTAATAGGAACCCCGCCAAACTCTATTTTAATAGGCTTGTTGGAAAACGAATACAATATTGAGATCTCTTTTCTTAAATGGATGGTCGTTGGTCTTCCTTTCTCAATAACCATGATAGCTATTAGTTATCTTGTCTTGGTGAAATGGATGTATCCAAACAAACAAATGCAATTTACGGCCTCCAAGCAGGTTATCAGTTCAGAATTGAAAAAATTGGGGCCTACCTCAGGCAAGGAAAAAATGGTATTGGTCATCTTTGGAGTCACCATATTTCTTTGGATATTCAGGACACTCATTAATAAGTTTCTCCCGTCATTAGGCCTTTCCGATACCATCATAAGTATGTTGGCTGCGGTTTCACTCTTTGCCATACCCTTTAATATCAAAAAAGGGGATTTTATCATAGGCTGGAAAGACACTGAAAAACTGGCATGGGGAATTTTAATTCTTTTTGGTGGGGGCTTGGCCCTGGCCAAGGGCATGTCGGTCAGTGGTATAGTGGATCTGGTTGCACATGCAATTGCGGCAAGTAACATTAGTATTTTGTTCACGGCCTCGTTGCTCATCCTATTAATGCTTTTCATGACCGAGTTAATGAGCAATGTAGCTTTGGTAGCAGTTTTGGCCCCTGTGGTTGCCGGTATAGCAATTGGGTTGGAAATCCCTATTTTATACTTGCTGATCCCAGTTACCATGGCTAGTAGTTGTGCCTTTATGCTACCCATGGCCACTCCTCCCAATGCCATTGTCTTTGCCAGTGGCTATATAAAAGTGTATCAGATGGCAAGAGTTGGCATAATCCTGAACCTTATAGCTGTTGGATTACTGATATTGATGTTTAAGTTTGTAGTTCCCTTATTGTTCTAAAAAAACAAAGCCCCTGATTAAAACAGGAGCTTTGGATTAGCTAATTCTATATGTTAAATGAAAACGGGCTACCTTATTCTTTTAAAAGGATTGAAATCCGTTGGCAGGAATTGAAGAATATCACGACCCATATCCACTGTTTCTTCCTCAACAAATATGATTCCATCTATATCTGTTGGAGCAGCATAGGCATCAAAACCTATAGGTAGGTAATCGTTTACGTCAAAATCCAATTCTATATTGGATTCTTCCTCCAAATATGCTATGGAATTCAAATTAAAATAAGAAGCATAAGGATCAAAACCCTCAGGAAGATATTCATCTACTTTAAAGTTTAATACAACAGTATCTTCCTCTATAAATGTAATTCCTTCTATCCCATTTGATGCTGCATAGGGGTCAAAACCTTCTGGTAAATATTTACTTATCTTAGAGTTAAGTTCAATATTGGGTTCTTCCTCTATAAATACCAGGGAGTTCAGATCAAAATAAACCTTATAGGGATCGAAGTCCTCAGGTAGATAATCCGCTGTATCAAATCCCAAATCAATTTCGGAATCGTCCTCTATATAAATTATACTATTGATATCAAATTCTACTTTATCATTGACCGAGCTGTTGGCAAATACACCATTGTGCAACAACAGGCCAAGTAAGACGCTAAATGTTAAATTCTTTTTGTTCATAACGCTAATAGGTTAATTAATAAGCAAAGATAAAACAGTATTTTCTCCATGTTATTGCCTTTAAGCTTTCATTAACTGAGCACGGAAAAATGGGAAAAACCACATTCACAATGTTGTGAAATAAAAGTTATCAACTTCGCATTTTAACATCGTAATCCTTGCACAGCAGATCGCTTTTTGTGCTCAAAATAACGGAATGTCATTTCTGTTATTTTTTTGTTAAATAGTTCTCTTAAGCCCACATAACCCAGACAACTGCTTTACATTCGATACATGTCCATATCCGTCTAAAAGAAAAGCCTTTGCAGTGCAAAGGCTTTATAACTAACTAACTAACAATTTGATTAATGAAAATCTTCTATTTCGTTCTTTTGTAGGCGTCAAATCCCTCAGGTAAATAATCCTTGGTATTAAATCCCAACTCAACAGTTTCGTCCTCTATAAAATTAATAGCGTCTATATCTGCTGGCTGTGCATAGGGATCAAAACCTTCTGGCAGGTAATCTTTAACATCAAAGTCTAATACTACTATTGGTTCTTCTTCAATATACTCAATGGAATCCAAATCAAAATACGTTGTATATGGGTCGAATCCTTCAGGTAAATAATCCCATGTGTTAAATCCCAATTCAACCGTATCATCCTCCATATATGTAATTGCATTTATATCGGCAGGTTGAGCATAGGCGTCGAAACCTTCTGGAAGATATTCGTTTACATCAAAGTCCAATTCTATACTAGGCTCTTCCTCTATGTATTCAACAGTATTTAAATCAAAATACATAGTGTAAGGGTTAAATCCTTCAGGCAAATAATCCTTTGCATTAAATCCCAATTCAACAGTTTCATCTTCTATATAATTAATAGCATCGATATCTGCAGGTTGTGCATAAGGGTCAAAACCCAAAGGCAAATAATTCTTGACATCAAAGTCCATTTCTATAATAGCTTCTTCTTCTATATATTCAATTGAATTCAGATTAAAATACATTTTATGTGGGTCGAAACCTTCTGGCAAATAATCTGCCGTGTTAAATCCTAAATCAATAGTGGTTTCCTCTTCAATATATTCAATCTCATCAAGATCCAATTCAACAACTGGTGTTGCATTAATAAACTGAATAGTTTCTTTAGAGAAGGCTGGTATTTCAGTATTCATATGTAGAGCTAACTCTTCAGTATTATAATGATGTACTGTGTTACCGTTTACTTCAATTGTATTACAATTTAAGGAGGTTTCTTCTTCTTGCGGTGTGGCCAGACTGCCCAGCAGTGCAATTCCACATATTAAAAATAACTTGTTCATATTATTGGTGATTAACGTTTATTAAATGGTTTATCTATAAGACTATTACAAAAGTGAATTGTTACATCATTTAGTTTTGTTTAACAATGCTAAAAAATGTTCTGATACCCTGTCGCCCTGAATTAAATTATGTAATTTATTGATTACCAGTTAGTTAAATTTATTGAAAATATTTGTCTCTTTTCTTGAAACTTATGATTTTATTAACAATAATTTAGGTTGGTCTATTCGTTT
>CAXMOE010000124.1:0-309 GCA_964194835.1 uncultured Flavobacteriaceae bacterium
TAACTAGATATTAAAATATGGCGTCGCATTACGAAGCATCTATACGAAAACCCTTAGTAATTGGAGATAAAGGCTACCACGATGTATCAGTGGATATTGCTGCTCCGGTAGAAGGGAAGGCCAATAAGCATTGGTGGATTGTCTTTTCCATTGCCTTGGTGGCATTCCTTTGGGGTGTTGGATGTATTATTTATACTATTTCCACAGGTATTGGTGTCTGGGGATTGAACAAAACTGTTGGCTGGGCCTGGGATATTACCAATTTTGTTTGGTGGGTAGGTATTGGTCATGCTGGAACTTTGATTTCGG
>CAXMOE010000124.1:331-7951 GCA_964194835.1 uncultured Flavobacteriaceae bacterium
CCATTAACCGTTCAGCAGAAGCAATGACCATATTTTCGGTGATACAAGCAGGACTTTTTCCTGTAATTCACATGGGTCGTGTTTGGGTAGGATATTGGGTTTTGCCAATTCCTAATCAGTTTGGTTCTTTATGGGTTAATTTCAACTCTCCCTTACTTTGGGATGTATTTGCAATATCAACGTATTTATCGGTTTCCTTAGTATTCTGGTGGACGGGTCTGTTACCCGATTTTGCCATGATACGAGATCGGGCTGTAAAGCCATTCCAAAAGAAAATATACAGTCTGTTGAGTTTTGGATGGACTGGTCGTGCAAAGGATTGGCAACGTTTTGAAGAAGTATCCTTGGTACTGGCTGGTTTGGCAACTCCTCTTGTACTTTCTGTACATACCATAGTATCCTTTGATTTTGCCACATCGGTAATTCCTGGATGGCATACTACCATTTTCCCACCATATTTTGTTGCTGGTGCTGTTTTCTCTGGATTTGCAATGGTGAATACCTTGCTTATCATTATGAGAAAGGTGTGTAGTTTGGAGGCCTATATTACGGTACAACACATCGAATTAATGAACATTGTTATCATGATTACGGGTTCTATTGTAGGTTGCGCCTATATTACAGAACTTTTTATGGCATGGTATTCTGGTGTTGAATATGAACAATATGCATTCTTGAATAGGGCTACTGGACCTTATTGGTGGGCATATTGGGCCATGATGACATGTAATGTGTTCTCTCCACAGTTTATGTGGTTTAAAAAGCTTCGAACGAGTATTGTCTTTTCTTTTTTCATCTCAATAGTAGTGAACATTGGAATGTGGTTTGAACGTTTTGTGATTATTGTAACCTCATTGCATCGAGATTATCTGCCTTCTTCTTGGACGATGTTCTCACCTACTTTTGTGGATATAGGGATTTTTATCGGTACTCTTGGATTCTTCTTTGTACTTTTCTTATTGTACGCCAGAACGTTCCCAGTTATTGCACAAGCTGAGGTAAAATCGATTTTAAAATCTTCAGGAGAAAAATACAAGAAATTACGGGATGCTGGTCAGCCTTTGTACACCATTAAAAGTGCCGATGCTGTAAGGGAAAAAGTAGCTGAGAAAAAGACTCAGTCTGATTCAGACACCAAAGAAAATGTTTCAAGTCTTTTGGACTCAATTGGAGAATTTGATGCAGGGAAGGATACACCGGATGACCTTAAAAAAGTGAAGGGAATTGGTCCGAAGATGGAAATAACTTTGAACCAATTGGGAATATATAGTTTTGCACAGATAAGCCGAATGACACAAAAGGAATACGACTTATTGGATTCCATCACAGGTTCTTTTCCAGGTAGGGCACAAAGGGACGATTGGGCAGGACAGGCTAAAAGTTTAAATAACAAAAAATAGATATGGCATCTAAAGTTATACAGGCATTCTACGACGACGACGACGTGTTGATGCTCGCGGTCAAGAAAGTAAAAGCGGCCAAACATCATATTGATGAGGTATATTGCCCATTTCCAGTACACGGTTTGGACAAGGCTATGGGGCTGGCCCCTACAAGAATTGCCATTACTTCGTTTATGTATGGTTGTGTGGGTCTAGCCGTATCTGTTATAATGATGAATTATATTATGATCAGCGACTGGCCTATGGATATTGGGGGTAAGCCCAGTTTCAGCTATATAGAGAATATGCCAGCATTTGTGCCGATCATGTTTGAATTGACAGTATTTTTTGCTGCTCACTTAATGGTAATCACCTTCTATTTAAGAAGTAGATTGTGGCCATTTAAGCAAGCCGAAAATCCGGATGTAAGGACAACAGACGATCATTTCTGTATGGAGATTGGAATACACAATAATGAAAAAGAGTTAAAGGAATTATTGAAGGATACAGGAGCGGTAGAAGTTAATGTTTCAGAAAAGTAGTCATAGTATTATGGACAATTTTAATAAAATAGTAATTGTATTGGGGTTGGTTTTGTCTGTTGTTGCTTGTTCCCATAGGAATAGCAGAAACTATCAATTTATGCCCAATATGTATAATTCAGTAGGCTATGAAGCCTACCAAAAAGTAGAATTTTTGCCTGGACAAATGGAAGCGATGACACCCGCGGAACATACCATTCCAAGAGGGTGGATGCCCTATGACTATGACAATGGTTTGGAAGGCAAAGCAATGGCAAGATTGCAGGTAAGTCCATTAGATTCGCTGCATATGGAAGATAATTTGGCCGAAGGCACGGAACTTTACAATATCTATTGTGCCATATGCCATGGAAAAAAAGGCGATGGAAAGGGTAATCTTGTACAACGTGAAAAAATATTGGGGGTTCCCAGTTATGCAGATATAGCTAGGGATATTACCGTGGGCAGTACGTATCATACAATTTATTATGGATTGAATTCCATGGGATCATACGCCAACCAATTGAATCATAAAGAACGTTGGCAGGTTGCTGATTATGTTATGAAATTGAAACAAGACTTAACAAAATAATACATAGACTTAGAAATATGTACACTTTTTCAAATAGATTAAAAATTGCTTCGTTCATTTTAATGGCCGTGGGATTATTGGGTATAGGAATTGGTTTTGTTTCTGCACCAGGTTCGGTTGAAGAAGCAAAGGCAATGGTAGCCAGTCACGATGATAGTGGTCATGGAGGGGAAGAAGCGCATTCCACAGCAGTAACTGAGGAACACGGAGTGGCTGAAGAACATAGAGTGGTTGAAACGCATGGGGAAGATCATAGTGCTGCCCATGATGAACATGTGTTACATCAGTTGCAAAACAGACCTTGGTCTGCCCTTTATGTTGCGGCTTTATTTTTTATGATGATCGCACTCGGGGTGTTGGCCTTTTATGCCGTACAACGCGTATCACAGGCTGGATGGTCTCCCTTGTTGTTCAGGGTAATGGAGGGTATTACCGCCTATCTGGTTCCAGGGGGAATAATTGTCTTTGCCCTTTTGGTATGCTCAGTATTGCATTTTAACCATATGTTTGTTTGGATGGATAGCGATGTTGTTGCAAATGATAAACTGTTGCAGGGAAAAGCTGGTTATTTAAATACAACTTTCTTTTTGATTCGTGCCGTTATCTTTTTGGGTGGCTGGATATTGTACCGGGAATTTTCAAGAAAATTCTCTCTTGCACAGGATGAGGCCAATGACAATTCAAATTTTAAAAAGAATTTTAGGATTTCGGCCGGCTTCTTGGTCTTTTACTTAATATCAGAATCTATAATGTCATGGGACTGGATTATGAGTGTGGACCCACATTGGTTTAGCACCTTGTTTGGATGGTATGTATTTGCCAGTATGTTTGTGTCTGGTATTACAGTAATCGCTATGGTTGCTATTTATTTGAAATTCAGAGGTTATTTGGAACAGGTAAACGATAGTCATATTCATGATTTAGCAAAATTCATGTTTGGTATCAGTATTTTTTGGACCTATTTATGGTTTTCCCAATTTATGTTGATATGGTACGCTAACATTCCTGAAGAGGTGACCTATTTTGTCACCAGAATCGAAAATTACAAATTACCGTTCTTTGGTATGATTGCCATGAACTTTTTGTTCCCTGTGCTACTCTTAATGAATAGTGATTATAAGAGGATTAACTGGTTTGTGATGATGGCAGGGATAGTAATACTTTCAGGACATTATATAGATGTATTCAATATGATAATGCCTGCAACCGTGGGAGACCAATGGTATATTGGGATTCCTGAAATAGGTTCGGTATTATTTTTTGCAGGATTGTTTATTTTTTGGGTATTTAGGGCCTTGTCAAAGGCGCCCTTGCAACCCAAGCGCAATCCGTTTATTGAAGAAAGTAGACATTTTCATTATTAGTTAGTATTTAAAGTATAATATAGATCATACAATGACTGCATTATTAACGATAACTGTTTTAGTTCTAGTGGCAATTGCAATTTGGCAATTGACCAAAATATTCGAATTGTCGCAAATTAAGGCAGATAATTCACAGATAGCAAACGATACCGACAACAAGTACAACGGTTATCTCATGTTCGCTTTTTTAATATTTATTTACGGAATTACGATTTTTAGTTTTTGGAAGTATACCAAATTCTTATTGCCGGAAGCGGCTTCTGAACACGGTGCGGAATATGATTATCTAATGCTGGTTTCTTTTATCATCATATTTTTTGTACAGACCATAACACAGGCTTTACTTCATTACTTTGGCTACAAATACAGAGGTGAAAAAGGAAAAAAAGCACTTTTTTATGCCGATAACGACCGATTGGAATTTATATGGACAATTATCCCCGTAATTGTATTGGCCGGATTAATTCTATGGGGATTATATACTTGGACCAATATAATGGATATAAATGATGATGATGATCCATTGATTGTTGAACTATATGCTCAGCAATTTAATTGGACCGCAAGGTATGGAGGGAACGATAATGTACTTGGCGAGGCCAATGTTAGAATGATTGATATGGCCAAAGCCAATGTACTTGGTCTGGACGAAGCTGATATCAATGCTTCTGACGATGTTATTGTAAAAGAGTTGCACCTTCCAGTAGGAAGAAAGGTAAATTTTGAAATGCGTTCCCAGGATGTTCTTCATTCTGCTTATATGCCTCATTTTAGAGCTCAAATGAATTGTGTGCCTGGCATGATTACCCAGTTTTCCTTTACTCCGATCAAGACTACTGAAGAAATGCGTACTGATCCGAATGTTAAGGATAAGGTTAAAAGAATTAATATAATTAGGGCAGAAAAAGCCGCCAATGGGGAGGATAATTCTGATCCATGGGAGTACGATTATATTTTACTTTGCAATAAGATTTGTGGAAAATCGCATTATAATATGCAAATGAAAATTATAGTGGAGACCGAAGAGGAGTACAATAAATGGATTGCCGATCAACAGACTTTTGGTCAAACAATGGCTGCACAATAATTTAGGCTAATAAACAGAAACTAATAAAAAAACAAATATAGGATTATGTCTGCAACAGCACACGCACACGTAGAAGATCATGCACATGATCATGGACATCATCACAAAGAGACCTTTGTAACCAAGTACATATTTAGCCAAGACCATAAAATGATTGCAAAGCAGTATCTTATTACTGGTTTGATTATGGGTTTTATCGGTATTGCAATGTCCCTGATGTTCAGAATGCAGTTGGCATGGCCAGGAGAGTCTTTTCCAATATTTGAATCGATACTTGGAAGATGGGCTCCTGGTGGAGTAATGGATGCGGATATATATTTGGCGCTTGTGACTATTCATGGTACTATAATGGTATTCTTTGTGCTTACTGCCGGTTTAAGTGGTACGTTCAGTAACCTATTGATTCCATTACAAATTGGGGCAAGAGATATGGCCTCTGGCTTTTTGAACATGGTTTCGTATTGGTTGTTCTTTACTTCTTCTGTAATTATGGTAATTTCTCTATTTGTGGAAGCAGGACCTGCCTCGGCAGGTTGGACGGTTTATCCACCGTTGAGTGCTTTACCTATGGCACAATCCGGTTCTGGGATGGGGATGACCCTTTGGTTAGTATCCATGGCAATTTTTATTGCTTCCTCATTATTGGGATCGTTGAACTATATAGTAACAGTAATCAACCTTAGGACCAAAGGAATGTCAATGACACGTTTGCCTTTGACCATTTGGGCCTTTTTTGTTACTGCGGTTATTGGTGTAATCTCCTTTCCAGTACTATTATCCGCTGCTCTTATGCTGATTATGGATAGAAGCTTTGGAACATCTTTCTTCTTATCTGATATTTTTATACAAGGAGAAGTTTTGCATTATCAAGGAGGATCACCAGTACTTTTCGAACACTTGTTCTGGTTCTTAGGCCACCCTGAAGTTTATATTGTATTGTTGCCTGCATTGGGGATTACTTCTGAGGTAATGTCAACGAATGCACGTAAACCTATCTTTGGTTACCGCGCGATGATTGCTTCAATTTTGGCAATCGCATTTTTATCGACTATTGTTTGGGGCCACCATATGTTTATATCAGGAATGAACCCCTTCTTAGGTTCGGTATTTACGTTTACAACCTTATTGATCGCAATTCCGTCAGCTGTGAAGGCATTTAATTATATCACAACCTTGTGGAAAGGGAATCTACAGCTTAACCCTGGAATGTTGTTCTCCATTGGATTGGTCTCAACTTTTATATCTGGTGGTTTAACGGGGATTATTCTTGGGGATAGTACCTTGGATATTAATGTGCACGACACTTATTTTGTAGTGGCCCACTTTCATTTGGTAATGGGTATTTCTGCGCTCTATGGCTTGTTTGCTGGGGTATACCATTGGTTCCCAAAGATGTTTAAAAGAATGATGAACAAGAATTTGGGATATGTGCATTTCTGGATCACTGCAATTTGTGCCTATGGGGTTTTCTTCCCAATGCACTTTGTGGGAATGGCTGGAGTACCAAGGAGGTACTATGAAAATACCGCATTCCCAATGTTTGATGAATTAACGGACGTAAACATTCTAATTACGATGTTTGCAATAATAGCTGGTTTGGCTCAATTAGTATTCCTCTACAACTTTATCAGTAGTATTTTCTACGGTAAAAGGACGGAACAGAACCCGTGGAAATCCAATACTTTAGAATGGACAGCTCCAATTGAGCACATGCATGGAAACTGGGAAGGTGAGATACCACATGTTCACAGATGGGCATATGATTATAGTAAAACCCATGAGAATGGCGAATATATAATTGAAGGACAGGATTTTGTACCGCAAAACGTTCCTTTGCAAGAAGGAGAAGAAGAGATGAACCATTAAAGAAAAGTAAATGGCATTTAAAAGCCCAACTTGTTCAATGCAACAAGTTGGGCTTTTTTAATTAACAATTGATCAAAAACTGTTTTTTTCGCTTTTTTGTAATATATTTAAGTAGAATGAAATTATTGATGTTATTAACTGTAAATTTTTACAAGTGAAAAATAAAGTTCTAATTGTTCTGCTATTGTTAAGCTTTTTAGGGTATTCACAGCGAGTACCGAATATTAAGGGGAATAAAAATGTAGTGGAGGTCCATGAAGAATTACCTCAATTCAAAGCTATTGAACTTAATGATGATTTGGAGATATTCCTACAAAAGTCTGCCACAACGAGTTATACAATTGTGGCCGATGACAATCTAATCGACATTTTAAAGTTCAAGGTTGTAGACAGCACATTGATTGTTTCTTCTTTCTATAATATCACTTCAAAAAAGAAACTGGAGATTACCATTAATTATAACGAGCTGGAAAGCATTACACTGCTGGACGGTAAAATGGCTGTGAAGGAGAGTATTTCAACAGACCACTTGGATATAAATACATATGGTTCTGCCGATTTGGAATTAATTGCAAACACTTCAACCCTTAACCTTATTATGGAAGGTAACAGTACTGGAGATTTAAATTTGGAGAGCGATTCGCTCAACATAACCTTAAAAGATAAGATTGATGTCCGGATATATTCGGTCAGTGAAAGGAATTCCGTTGAGATGAATAATGGCGCTGTTGCCGTACTGGAAGGCACCACCGAAACTATGTGGGTTAAACTTTTGGGAAAAACCAAATTAAAGGCAGAACTATTGGAG
>CAXMOE010000125.1:0-2953 GCA_964194835.1 uncultured Flavobacteriaceae bacterium
AAGTTTTGGAGAAGAAAGCTTTTTGGAAGAAAAACTTAAGGCGAATTTTTGGACGAAGCTAATTTTTCGACTTCTTTACTTCATCGGAGGTTATATTTCTATCTACTCAGCGATTCACTTCTCACTTTTTGTCGATATGACCCTTTTTGCGTAATTTAGAGTTAATGGCACTGAAATACAGCTTATTATGGCTTTTGTTTCTGATCGCTATTCGAGATACTTATGCCCAAACCGACAATCTCTTTGTGATACCAAGAGTAGATGGGATTACCTTTGATGGCCGGGTGGACGAAACTGTTTGGAATTCGATCACCCCTGTTCCTATGGTTCAGTACGAACCCAATGCTGGAGCTCTTCCTACCGAATCAACTGAAATTAGATTTGCATACGATGACACATACTTTTATGCTTCGATGAGGGCATATGACCGTAATCCGGATGGGGTTAGATCTACCTCCCTATACCGCGACCAGCTCTCAGGTTCCGATCATTTTGAACTTTTGTTGGATACGTATAACGATAATGAAACGGCTTATGTCTTTGCCACTACTCCAACCGGTATTAGAAATGATCTTGCAATTTCCAATGACGCCACAGGAGGGACCGTTTCTTCCGGAACCTGGTTAAACAGGGATTTTAATACCTTTTGGGATGCCGAGAGTACCGTAACCGAAGAGGGATGGTTTACGGAAATAAGAATTCCCTTCAGCAGCCTGCGTTTTCAGGAAACGGGGGGCAAGGTAATTATGGGACTTATCGTGCAGCGGAAGATAGCCAGGAAACAAGAAAGATTAGTATACCCGGCAGTTCCCCCAAAAACCGATTGGGCCTTTTTAAGACCATCTATGGCACAGAAAATTGTATTTACGGGTATAAAGCCCACTAAAACACTTTACGTAACGCCCTATGTGCTGGGAGGTCATGAAAGAACTAATGAATTAAACGAGGACGCAACGGATTACACAGCCCGCAAAGAATTTGAACAAGAGATCGGGGCGGACGTAAAGTTTTCCATTACCAACAATCTTACTGCCGATTTTACCATAAATACTGATTTCGCCCAAGCTGAGGCCGATGATCAACTAGTGAACCTTACCCGTTTTTCTTTGTTTTTCCCTGAAAAACGGCAATTTTTTCAGGAAAGAGCCTCTGTTTTTGACTTTAGGACAGGTGGTTTAAGCCGTTTGTTTTTCAGCCGTAGGATCGGATTGACCGAGGACGGCCAACAGGTTCCAATCTATGGTGGGGTACGTATGATTGGGCGAATGAAAACATGGGATTTGGGGATAATGAACATGCAAACTAAAAGACTTGATTCTATACCCTCTGAGAATTTTGGTGTTTTACGGATACGAAGAAGGGTGTTTAACGAAAATAGCTTTATGGGGGGCATGTTTACAAGTCGGATCGATACTGATGGCAACAAAAATATTGCTTATGGGATTGATGGTCTTATCCGGATATTTGGGGATGATTACCTGTCCCTTCAATGGGCCCAAACGTTTGATAGCCGAACTGAAGGTGCTGCTGAGCAAAATTTAAAAAGCGGACGACTGGCTTTGGAATTGGCGCGTAGGAGACGTAAGGGTTTTGGATATAGTGTTGGAACAATTTTATCGGGACCCAACTACAACCCGGGAGTTGGGTTTGTAGACCGGAACGATTTTAAATTTGGGACAGCGGCATTGTCACAGACCTGGCTGAATGAAGAAGGTCCCTTTATATGGCATAAAATTGAAATTCTGGGAAATGCGTATCTAACTAATAAGGAACATAATATATTATCTTCGGAAATTGGATCGGAATGGTCATTTTCAAGAAGGAATCTCGATGGGGGCAGAATTTTGGTAAAACGGGTCCATGAAAACTTATTGGAGGAATTCGTGCTTTCCGAGCAAGCAAAAATTCCCATTGGCAAATATGACTTTTACCGCGTTGTTGGGTCCTACAATATGTCTGTGGATAGAACCATAAGAACTAAAGCTACATTGGAAACAGGGCCATTTTATGATGGATGGTTAAACAGTGTTATCCTTACACCTTCCTGGTACATTTCAAAACACGTTCAATTAAATTTGCAGTATACATACAATCATGCGGAATTTACGGATAGGGATGAACTATTTGAATTTCATATAGCGAGATTAAGCATTGGAACAGCTCTGAACCGAAAGGTTTCTACAAATGCCCTGGTTCAATACAATAGTAGTGCCGACCTTTTTTCTGCCAATGTCCGATTTCGATACAATTTTAGGGAAGGTCAAGATCTTTGGGTGGTGTTTAATTCCGGATTAAATACAAGTCGCTTGGATGTTATACCGAAATTGCCCAAAGTGGATAGTCAATCTATATTGCTAAAATACATCCACACTATTATTTTTTGAGATCAAAAAATTAAAAATCAATAAGTAATTTTATAAATTACCCGGTATCAATAAAAACTGTTGAAATTGTGTCTAATTTAATCTAGAGCGGTAAATCTTTTTCCACGCGTACTCCCCTGCCTTCTCATACAGGGTCATTAAACAGTTTTGTTATGTGGTATCCATGTGAAATTTCGCATGCTGATCTTTTAGCACCCATTAATTCACCTTAAAATTCAACGGCGCTTCTATTTCATCTGGAAGTATATGTTCCAAGGGATTTTCAGCTGTTAAAAACCCTATAATCACCGGAGAAAGAATGTCAAAAGCTTCCCGAAATAAATCGTGTGAACCATACTTTACCACTAAGAGCCTGGAATTTTCAAAATTATTCATTATTTCCTTTCCATTTCTTATTGGAGTCTTGGCGTCCTGACTCCCACAAATTATCAATAACGGAACTTTGGATGTAAAGTTTAATTTTAATTCGTTATTCAAATCCCGTAAAGGAAGTAAATCACACACTTCAAAAATTACATTATTTAAAGCATCTCCAAGAATGGCATCTTTAGCTTGTCTGGTTATTTCCT
>CAXMOE010000125.1:2963-7898 GCA_964194835.1 uncultured Flavobacteriaceae bacterium
TTGCAGGTAATAATATGGAAGTTCTCTATAGGCCATTCTACCCAATGCCATTGCTGTCGCCAATTGCAAATCGAGCTTTCCAATCACAATTTCCACCTCTTTTTTAGTTTCAGGGTGTAACACTTTTGTTTTTACAGGGTTTTTTTCAAGGCGAATAAGGGTTTCTTTTACCAAATTTATAAAGGAGGGAATCTTTTTTGAGAGTACTGGATCTTCATTTACCAAATCGGATAAATGTAAAAGAACTTTATCAACCTCGTAAGGTAGTTTAATTGTATGCTGTAACCCTTCTGGACTGTCCAATGACGCTCTTTCTACACGATTTGGATATTTCTTAATATAAGAGAGCCCGTGATGACTTCCAAAGCTACCTCCGAAAAGCATTATTTTTTCATAGTGTAATACTTTTCTAACTTCCTCAATATCGTCCGCCATACTTACAACATTATATCCTCGTAAATCATGTTTTTTTTCTTGCCAGTAATTACTGCATTCCCTTATATATTTACGATACTCACTTTTAAAACTTTCCATATCCAATGGCAAGTCAAGAGAAAGGTTAAAAGAGTTGTTACAGTTTAAGTTTGGTTTGGAATTACCATTTCCTCTTTGATCTACTAATACTACATCACTACGAGTAGCGAATAACGATAGTGCAGGTACTATTTCTTCCAACTGTTGCATAGCGGAGGGATTATCTCCTGGGCCACCTTCCAAGACAAAAATAGGTGGGAGTGGATTAGTGGATTTAGTTTTTATTCGAAAAAAGGGAATTTCAATAAATCCAGATTTGGGATTATCTCTATTTTCAAGGACTTTTAAACTTCCAATTTCTCCCGAATAAGTGTTTCCATCATTTGCTGTTACAGTATAGGGCTCTATAGATCTTAATGCATTAGAATTGTTTTGTCCTTTACAGCTTATAATCCATAAAATACTTATTAAACTAAAAGCGATACTTTTTTTCATTGTGAGCTGATTTGATTGATGAATATGATTTATCTCTACCACAATACTATCGAATCTAACTGAGATCCAGGTTTTTCCCATGTTCGAATTTGCAAATCAGAACAACTATAAGATTTTGGCTATTTGCTCTAGATAACGCGTGGGGGTGGTGCCTTTTCTTTTTAAAGATGGCTATCATTAAAGGGGTGTTTCTACTTTTAAGAAGAACCTTTTCACAAAATTTAAGTGAATGCGGTACAGTATGGGGGATATAATTATTTCATTATTGGCAATTTTCTTATCCGTTGCCCATTGGCTGCGAAAATGGCATTTGCCAAAGCTGGTGCTGCAGGTGGAACCGGCGGCTCGCCAAGACCTCTTGGGGGTAAATCATTTTTAACAAACTCAATATGTAGTTCGGGTACTTCATCCATTCGCATCCATCTGTAGTCATGAAAATTGGACTGTTCTGTAGCCCCGTCCTTAACCGTTATTTCCCCATATAGTGCTGCACAGAGCCCTTCAAGGATTCCACCTTCTACTTGTGCTTCTGCACCAGAACGATTTATTACCATTCCACAATCGACCACAGCGTCTACTCTTAAAATCTTCACTTTTTCGTTTTCATCCATTCGCACGGTGACTACCTCGGCAATAAAAGATCCAGAATCTTTGCGTGCCGCAAATCCCCTTCCCTGTCCCTTGGGCAATGGTGTGTCCCAATTGCTAAGTCGTCTCACTTTCTCAATTACCAAAATTAAGCGCTCCAAATCAAACTCATAATCGTTAACCACAGGAACCATTCTTGCAGGTCCAAGGAATTTCAAAAAATAATCAATAGGGTCTATATTATTTAAGATTGCTAATTCATCCAAAAAACTATGCACGGCAAATGCAGTAGCAGAGCCTCCCACTGCTCTCCATTGACCTAAAGGGACATCGCTTAATACGTGTCCATATTCCAATTGTAGGTTAGGGATAAAGCCTGCCGGGAACTCGTATTTATCAATTTCTGTTCCAGCGGGATTTCCATCTCTACCAAGTGAAGTTTTACGGGAGGCATTGGCCAAAACATGTTGCCAGCCAGTTACCATGCCTTCATTATCAAGCGAGGCAGCCAGTTTATGCACGCTTGCAGGTCTATACCAATCGTGTTTAATATCTTCTTCCCTTGTCCATGTTAGCTTTACGGGTAACCCCATTTCCTTTGAAAGTATAGCTGCATCCATAGCATAGTCAACATAAAACCTCCTTCCAAATCCACCACCAATACGAGGTAAATGGATTTTGATTTGCTCAGGTTTTAATCCGAACAATTTAATCAATCCCTCCTGCAGCGCCTCAGGATTTTGAGTAGGAGCCCAAACCTCGCAAAAGTCATTTTTAAAATCAACTGTACAGTTCATAGGCTCCATAGTTACGTGTGCCAGAAAAGGAACTTCGTACACAGCTTCAACATTTGAAGCAGCATTTTTTTTAGCTGAACCTATATTTCCATCTTTTCTTTCTACAGATGTGCTGGTAAGTTGTGAACGAAAACGTTCAAATATCTCATCCGTATTTTCCTTTCTTGAACCCTTATTGTCCCAAACCACTTCCATTTTTTCTGCCCCTTTAAAAGCAGCCCAGGTGGAATTAGCAATCACGGCAATCCCATTCACAAAGTTGGGGCTATTTGGTCCTATAAGCCTTCCGCCATACTCTTTATTGTTAAGTTCAATAATATCAATTACCCCACTTACGGACTTCGTCTGGCTATCATTCCAACGCTTTACACCACCTT
The DNA here is from genome assembly GCA_964194835.1 of uncultured Flavobacteriaceae bacterium. Lineage (GTDB taxonomy): Bacteria > Bacteroidota > Bacteroidia > Flavobacteriales > Flavobacteriaceae > CAXMOE01. The sequence continues at coordinate 5,695 of CAXMOE010000125.1, forward strand.
CAAATACCGGGTTTTTTAGGACCGTGGCATAGACCATTTCAGGTAATTTTAAATCAATACTATACTCAACTTCTCCACTCACCAGCTCGTCCGAATCAACTTGGGGAATTCTTTTTCCCACGATTTCAAAAGCCTCAATAGGCTTGAATTCGACGGTTTCGGGTAAGGCTATTTTCGCAGCTTCCGCAATGAGCTCCTCAAAAGGAATGGAATCCCCAGATTTTGCATGAAGCACCCTACTGTTACGTGTGGTAAGTTCGGCAACTGGATAATTCATCTTCTTTGATGCTGCTTCAATAAGCGCATATCTTACTTTGGCACCAGCAGTCCTCATTAAATCCCAGTTTAGGATGATGGCATAACTGCCTCCAGCCCATTGTTCTTCGTAAATGGTATCATAATCGCCTTGTACCACCTTTACTTTTTTCCAGTCTGCCCCAAGCTCTTCTGCCAAAATCATGGGAAGAGCGGTTTTGATGCCCTGTCCTATTTCGGGATTTTTGGCAATGAGGGTAATCCAGCCGTCGGTATCTATCTTTATGAGTGGGGAGAACCTATGAACCGTTGCAGGTAATTTTTCAGGTGTACATGCATGAAGGGATATCCCAACCACCAGGGCACCACTAGCGGAAGCGGTAAGTCTAATAAAAGTTCTTCTATCCAATGTGCTTTTCATATTCCAATTCGTTTAATTTCTATTCCCTCAAGTACCTCGTACACGAAATTTGCCTCCAAATCCTTCCCCGATTGTTTTCTACCAGAAGGCCATTCCACCTCAATTGAACTGATTTTGGTTGAAGCTGCAATGCCAAAGTGGATTTCAGGGGGATTTTCACTGCCGTACCCCGTTTCCCTGGATAAAAATCTGGTTTGCACTGTTCCGTTATCAAGGTTTAGCGTTATCCAACTGCCTATACCATAGCTATTTGATTCATTTCCTTTCAACTGAAACTTTATCCAATTATTAGATTGGTTTTGATTGATATAGCAATCATTAGCCTCAGCGTCGCCGCCCCAATTGCACACATACAGATCTAGATCTCCATCATTGTCAAAATCCCCAGAGGCGGTCCCTGCAGATATATGGCCTTCAATAGCCGGAAGTGTATTGTAAACTCTTTTGAACGAATGATCCGGTTTACCCAAAAAGAAAAAATTCTGAATCTCAGGATAACCTTCGGTTCCATTGGCCACGTACAAATCTAACCAGCCATCGTTGTTGAAGTCCCCCCAGGTCTGTCCTTTGGATGGGCGATGTATTTCATGGACAATATCGCTGTCTGTCATCTTCTTGAAAAATCCTGTTCCCGAATTTACATATAGTGCATTTTCATCGGCAACCGATACATTGGTTATATAGACATCTAGGTCTTTGTCATAATCATAATCAACAAAGGAGACACCATAGGAGGCATTTTGTTCTTCGACAATAATACCTTCTTTCTGTTCTACAAGTTTTCCTCCTTTGGAATTCAAATAAAGGAAGTTTCTGTGTTTTTCCTTGAATTCCCCGTTCTCCTTTATCACAAAATTTGCCACATAAAGATCAGGTTTTCCATCTCCATTGAGGTCGCCCCAGGAACAAGACCTGCCATCTCCCCTATTTCCTATCCATGGTCCCTTAACGGCTCGATCCAACATCCCTTGGCCATTATTTATATAGAGATTATCATCTTCGCCGTCCCTGTTAACCACAAAAACATCTAAATCTCCATCCAAATCATAATCGCACCAGCAGGCACCGGGGGAATTGGTTTTATCTTCCGTTAAGTCGCCAGCCTCCCCTACCGAAAATTTCCCAGAACCATTGTTTAAATACAAAAGATTGGGTACTCCAAACTGGGTGGTAAAAAAGATATCCATATCATGGTCATTGTCAACATCCACGGTGTGTACGGACTCGCTCCACGCATGCAGGTCATTATTTGCAATCACCAGTTTCCGAAACCCATTTTTATGCTTAAAATAAATTGTATTTCCCAAAAGTTGTATGGAGTCAACTTGGTTTGCCACAACGATATCGAGCAAACCATTACCATCGAGATCAGCCATAGAAACACCTCTCGATCCCTGATGATCCTCACCCAGATCAAGATGGTCAAATCGTTGCTCTTGAGCAATGGATTCCAGTATTGGACATGCCAATAAAAATAAAAGTAATAGGCGCATTATTTTTCTAATTTACTTGCTGCCAACTGTATGGC
>CAXMOE010000126.1:0-7588 GCA_964194835.1 uncultured Flavobacteriaceae bacterium
GTTGGCTGAGGAATTTAAAAAGGATGAAAGCATTGATTTACGTGATGATGCAATGGCATTACAGCGTTTGCGTGAGGCTGCTGAAAAGGCTAAAATAGAATTGTCATCTTCTGCACAAACTGAGATTAATTTACCATACGTAACTGCAACGGCATCCGGACCAAAACACTTGGTACGCACCTTGTCCAAATCTAAGTTCGAACAATTGATTTCGGATTTGGTGAAAAGAACTATTGCGCCTTGTGAAACTGCAATGAAAGCTGCTGGATTGTCCAAGAGCGATATTGATCAAATTATATTGGTTGGTGGATCTACAAGAATACCCATAGTACAGGAAGAAGTTGAGAAGTTTTTCGGTAAAAAACCATCAAAGGGTGTAAACCCGGATGAGGTTGTTGCGGTTGGTGCAGCAATACAAGGTGGAGTATTAACCGGTGATGTTAAGGACGTATTGTTATTGGATGTTACTCCTTTATCCTTGGGTATTGAAACCATGGGAGGGGTATTGACCAAATTGATTGATGCCAATACAACTATCCCAACAAAAAAATCACAAGTATTCTCTACTGCAGCGGACAACCAGCCATCTGTGGAAATTCATGTATTGCAGGGAGAAAGGCCTATGGCTGCCGATAATAAGAACATTGGACGTTTCCATTTGGATGGTATTCCACCTGCACAAAGGGGAACACCTCAGATTGAAGTGACTTTTGACATTGATGCCAACGGTATTATCAAAGTGTCTGCAACAGATAAGGCGACCAATAAAACTCAGGATATTCGAATTGAAGCTTCTTCAGGTTTAACCGAAGAGGAAATCAAAAAAATGAAAGCTGAAGCGGAAGCCAATGCCGAATCTGATAAAAAAGCTAAAGAAACTGCAGATAAGTTGAACGAAGCAGACGGAATGATTTTCCAAACTGAAAAGCAATTGAGCGAGTTCGGGGATAAACTTTCGGATGATAAGAAGAAACCTATTGAAGAAGCCTTGGAAGAACTGAAAAAGGCTTATGAGGGTAAAGATTTGGAAGTAATAACACCTGCTTTGGAAAAAATAAACGAAGCATGGAAAGTGGCTTCTGAAGAAATGTACAAAGCACAGGCCGAAGCACAAGAGGGAGGCGCATCACCAAACGGTGAAGAGACTGCCCAAGAAGAAGCCAAGGACGGTGACAATGTGGAAGATGTAGATTTTGAAGAAGTAAAATAAACATACATCAATTATTTCAAATAGATTTAAAAAGGGCGGATTTTCCGCCCTTTTTTGATTTGGTATACTTTTTGTTTTTGTGTTGGCGGAATATGAAGTAATTTTGAACATATGATCAAAAACTACCCTGCAATAATTTTTCAGATCTTATTGGCTATTGGTTTCTTTATAACCCATGACACCGTGTTTGCCCAAGAACCGAAGGTCTTTACCCTAAACGATTTTGATTTAAATGGTACCGTAAAATCCTGCATTGTCATTACCGACTATGGGAAGGAAGAGTACGATTTTGAAAGGAATGGATTTCTCACCAAATTGGTGACCCGATATAATGATATGGATTATGATGTAACCTATTATAGGTATCAAAATACCAATATTTTAGAAAAGCGGGTCGAAAATTATAGGGATGGTGTATTTGATAAAAATACATCCATTGCCAACTTTTATGAGATAGATACTACGGCTAGTAAAAAAATAACCGAGAAAATAGTGTCGTATAATAAGGAATTTTTGGAGCAATACATCTATGTCTATGATAATGAAGATAGACTGGTTGAAATTCATCGAACCAATAATGACGGTGTGGATGAAACAAAGATTGAATACGTTGATTTAAAAGGGGAAACTACCAAAACATATATATTGAATGAGGTAATTGAGAAATCTACACGTTCTTCTACCAAAATGAAAAAAAATGGGTCGGTTCAGCGCATTGTGCTTACTAAGGAGTTTTTAAATGGCGATCCAAATAAGGCATTAGAGCAAGTTTATGACTCCAATGATAAACTTATGTCGGAAATACGGTTTATTTATGATACCCGTAAGAAGCAGTTCACTCCGCAGGTCACTGTCGCATATTCCTATGACGAATCTGGAATGTTGTTGGAAGTAAAAACGAAAGCTAAGAACAGAGTGGTTAAAAAAAGTTATATCTACCAATACGATGGGGGGGAATATGGTAATTGGATCAAGGAAATTATTATTCCTGAAAATTCATATACCACTAGAAAAATTACATATTACGAACCAGAAGTAATTGAAGAAGAATAGATGTTACCTTGGCTCCAATAAATCCCATAAATTGCCATAAAGGTCTTTAAAGACCGCCACTGTGCCATATATTTCTTCTTTGGGTTCCCGTATAAATACGATATCCCTTACCAGCATTTTGCGATAATCCCTCCAAAAATCATCTGTATACAAAAAGAGGAATACACGACCTCCGGTTTGATTTCCAATTGAGGCAATTTGCCTATCACCTTCTGCTTTTGCGAGCAGTAATCCGCATTGATTTGACCCATTGGGTGCTATAATTACCCAGCGTTTAAATTTATCTAACTCGCTGTTCTCCAAAAGATTAAAGTCTAATTTTTTAATATAATAATCTATTGCTTCATCATAATCTTTAACAACCAAGGTGATATGTGCTATTCTTTGTTTCATTTATTATAATGGTTATGGAAGTCTAAATTAACTTGTTGTATTTCCGTCCCATTCTTCTTTGAGAATGCCATAACAACAGGTGTTTCTTTTGAAACCGTCCAGTAAATACACATTCTTTCGTAATACCCCTTCCAATTTGGCCCCAAGTTTCTCAACCGCTTTTCTGGAACGTAGGTTTCTTTCATCAATTCTGAATTCCACTTTTTCAAATTTCATTTGATAAAAAGCATAATTGAGCAGTAATAATTTCATTTGACCATTAAGTCCGCTGCCTTGAAATTCCCTTCCTATCCAAGTTGATCCAATTTCCAAGACCCTATTCTTCCAATTAATGCTCATATAACGTGTACAACCTGCGTAGGCTGCGGCCTTTTTATCGTAAATGATAAATGGGATAGCCATTTCACGATCCTGATTTTCAAGTGCTACCTCAACATATTGTTTTAAGGCTTTGGGAGTTACAATGTCCGATGGCGAATATTGCACTAATTTTTCCTGTGATGCAATATGAAATAGGTTTTCGTAATTTTCCAATGTCAGAGGAGTGAGCTTTACAAACTCGTTTTCCAGTGTTGTTGTAAATTGATTTATCATACCAGATTATTTATGATCTCTTTTTTTACTTCATGACCACCTTTAAATTGGATATGCCTAACATTTCCTTTAAACAATGTTTCGATTTTTGTTGATTCCACTTTTAGACGTTCACCAATCAAGTATTCGTCATTATCACCAACAACAATGATGACTTCAGTATTATTGTCTTTCAAAAATTCAAAATCCCTAGCTGTAAGTTCGTTGGGTATTCCTCCTGAATATAATACTAATATATTGCACTTTATCATACTCTTGGCCACCCATCGCGTAGCAATGGATATGCCTTGTGAATATCCAAAAACAATTAAGTTGCAATTAGCGGGAATTTTCTCTGCCTTATACACATTATCTAAATAGTGGATTACATTTTTAATCCCTGAGGTGGTGTTTTCCCGGGTCAGCCAGCTGGAGCCAACATGTTTGTATTCTCCGTTAAGATAATATTTGGACGGTGCTTGCGGGGCAATAATATAATTTTCACCTGGAGGGAGTTCTTTGAAATATTTTAAAAAATAGCGACTTAAATAACCAATACCATGAAGAACTATCCAGACATTTTTTGTTTTGGGTGATAGTTCATTTAAGGTAGAGTAGGAGTTGGTAGTAGAATATGTAATTTCTTTTTCCAATGTTTTTAAGGGTATAAATCAAATGTAAGGTAGTAGCTTTTATTGATTATGTATTGCTTAATTTTACAAAAATTATTTGAATGAACGAATACAAAGAAAAAATCCTTAGGATATGTAATGAAAACAGCAAGGGTACCTTAATGGAGACTTTGGATATTGAGTACATTGATGTAGGCGATAATTTTTTGACCGCTAAAATGCCTGTAACCACTAAAGTATATCAACCGGACGGAGTGTTACACGGTGGCGCTACAGTTGCATTGGCCGAGAGTGTGGGCAGTGCTGCTTCATATATCTTTTTAAACGCACAGGAATTTTTTGTAAGAGGAATCGAAATTTCAGCCAACCATGTAAAAGGAATTCGCGATGGAGATGTTTTTGCAAAAGCTACCATTGTACACAAGGGCCGGACAACACAGCTCTGGGAGATTAAAGTTACCGATGGGGATAACAATATAATTTCTATCTGTAAACTAACCACAATAGCTTTACCCAAAAAGTAAGATGTTCTTGGATTTGTTGCAACGAATAACACTACAACTCTCAGGGGAACTTCCTTTTGTAGTATATCGAAAACCCAATGAAGATCAAGTAACTGCAATTCTTCAGAAGGATATCACCTTGCATAAGGCTGGGGATTATACGGAATCGGGCTTTGTTTTCGCACCCTTTGATTCCGATCACCCTGCAATTTTGATAAAGGCCAATGAATTGCTGCAAACAACTTATATTCCCAATGAAGATATTGATGTTACTACAAAGCTACTTCTTGGAACAAATTTATCACAGAAAGAGTTTCATGTAGATCTCGTAACCAAGGGAATCAAAGAAATTCAATCTGGGAACTTAGAAAAAGTAGTACTTTCCAGAAAATTCGAAGTGGATTATGATAAAACCCCTCTGGAATTATTTAAAGACCTTTTAGCAACCTACACCACTGCCCTCTGTTATCTTTGGTATCATCCCAAAGTAGGTCTATGGCTGGGGGCAACTCCGGAAATACTCCTAAGGCACGAAAACAAACGACTAATTACAATGTCCTTGGCCGGCACTCAAGCTAATACAGGAGATAATAACCCGGTTTGGGGTCACAAGGAAAAGGAGGAGCAGGCCTTGGTAACAAATTATATTTCCAAGGTGTTGGGTGATAAAATTTCATATCTAAAAGTTTCGGAAACAGAATCTGTTAGGGCAGGTAATATTTGGCATTTACGAACTTCGGTTTCAGGTGTTTTGGATAAAGACCGATTACAGGAGATTGTAGAAGTATTACATCCTACCCCCGCCGTTTGTGGAATTCCAAAAGAAGCTGCAAAAGCATTTATTCTGGAGAACGAAGGGTATAACAGGGAATTTTACACCGGATTTTTAGGAGAATTAAATGTAGTGGAGCAAAAAGATAGAACCACCACCCGACGTAACCAAGAAAACAAAGCATACGGATTTGTGAAGCGGAAAACAGCCCTGTATGTCAATCTTCGTTGTATGCAATTACTGGATAACAAGGCAATCATCTATGTAGGAGGTGGGGTTACCCGAGGATCAGATGCGAAAAAAGAATGGCAAGAAACCGTGGCCAAAAGTACTACCATGCTCCATGTAATATTAAATAAAACTTAATTGTTAGAAGGTTTGGGTTAAGAAAACCTTCCGTTGTATTTTTACGCTAATGAACTATTCGAGCATCCCGTCAGCACAATCTGTCGTTTTCCATTGTAAAGCACAGGGCATTAAAAATATTATTATTTCTCCAGGGTCCAGGAATGCCCCATTAACTATAGGTTTTACGGAAGATCCATTTTTTAGATGTTTCAGCATTGTGGACGAACGAAGTGCTGCTTTTTTTGCTTTGGGAATTGCTCAACAAAAACAGGAGGCTGTGGCAGTGGTATGTACATCTGGAAGTGCATTATTAAATTATTACCCGGCAGTGGCGGAAGCATTTTATAGTGATATCCCCTTGGTGGTCATATCAGCGGATAGGCCTAGTAATAAAATTGATATTGGTGATGGACAGACTATACGTCAAGATAACATTTTCGAAAGGCATATTGGTTATTCAGCAAATTTGAAACTGGACATTGTCCATGCAATAAATAGTAAGGTAATTAAAGACAAGGAAGCTTTTAAGAGTTCTAAAACTGTTGAAGATGAACAAAAGACGATTCAAGCTTTCAATGATGTTGAATTAAATAAGGCATTGCGGTTGGCATTATTGGATAAAACTCCAATCCATATCAACGTACCCTTTGAAGAACCACTTTACGATGTGCTCGAAAATCCATCAGTTACCCAATTTGTGGATGTTTTAGCGAAAAAGAATGATCTAAAAATAAATAGTTTTCAAGATTTCGCAAATATTTGGAATACCTCTAAACGCAAGATGATATTGGTTGGGGTTAATTACCCCAACACTGTAGAGCAAAAGCTTTTGGACATATTGGCTACGGATGAATCAGTTATTGTCTTAACAGAAACCACATCCAATGTGCACCATCCTAATTTCTTTCCAAGTATAGATAGCATTATAGCTCCTATTGAAAAATCAAAAGACAATGACAAACTATTTAAAGCACTACAACCCGATGTATTGCTCACTTTTGGAGGATTGATTGTCTCCAAGAAAATAAAGTCTTTTTTGCGTGTTTACAGACCTCAACACCACTGGCACGTGGATGACAAAAAAGCATATGATACGTTTTATTGTCTTTCACATCATTTTAGGATTGGTCCCAATTCGTTTTTTATTGATTTTCTTGAACATACAAGAAAAATAGAAAGCGGTTATTATGAATATTGGAAGTCTGTAAAGCACAATTATCAAAAAAAACGTGAGCAATATATTTCCGATATCCCTTTTACGGATATGTCGGTGTTCCATCATATTGTCAGAAGTATCCCAAACAACTGGCAATTACAGTTGGCCAATAGCTCAACGGTGAGATATGCCCAGTTGTTTGATTTGGATCCTTCATTGAACGTATTCTGCAATAGGGGTACCAGTGGTATAGACGGTAGCACATCCACTGCCATTGGGGCTGCAATTTATTGTGAGGCGCCAACAATTTTGATAACAGGGGATTTAAGTTTCTTTTATGATAGTAATGGATTGTGGAACAATTATATTCGGCCCGATTTTAGAATCATTTTGATCAATAATGGGGGGGGAGGAATTTTTAGAATCCTACCAGGAAAGGAGGATACGGAGAATTTCGAGACCTTTTTTGAAACCGCACATGATTTGAAAGCGGAACACCTGTGTAAAATGCACAACATAGAATTTATACATGTAACCGACGAGATAAGTTTAAAGTCCTCTCTTAGGGGTTTCTATAAAAAATCGAATTCTCCCAAGCTTTTAGAGATAGATACCCCACGTTTATTGAACAATAAAATTTTGCTCAACTATTTTGATTTCATATCTTAGAGACAATATTAATTTAGTATAAAGAACACTAACAAAATGAGTAAAAGAGACGAATTAATTGAAAAGTATGCCTCTGATTTAAAAAACAAATTAGGTGTACAACCCGACATGGGGTTATTAACCAAAGTTACTATTGGTTGTGGCCCATCTATTTATAATAGGGATGCCTCCACAGTTTCCGGGACCGATGAAAAAGAATTGGAAACCGTTAAGAATAATTTTTTGATAAATAAGTTGGGTTTAAGTGATGGCCCCAATTTAACAGCAGGTATTGCATCG
>CAXMOE010000126.1:7598-7869 GCA_964194835.1 uncultured Flavobacteriaceae bacterium
ACTTCGGTTATGGACAAGTATGGGTCATCTGAAAGAAACAAGTATAGAGCTGTTGTATATTATATGTTGACCAAACATTTTGGAAAAGAGTCAGTTTATTAATAAAATCCACAAAATAAATAAAAGGCCGTTCACAAAAGAGAGCGGCCTTTTTATTTCCAAATTATTTTAAGCTTACTTTTGTATCATGATAGAATTAGGAAATTATAACACCTTAAAAATACTTAGGAGTACCAGTGTAGGTCTGTTTTTGGGTGATGACGAAGAGTAC
>CAXMOE010000127.1:0-344 GCA_964194835.1 uncultured Flavobacteriaceae bacterium
TTGTTTTTAATTATTTAATATGCGGCATTTATATGTAGTTTCTTTGATAGATGTTTATTCCCCAGGCCATGATGTTGTGTCCTGACCAGAAGGCGCTGCAAATCGGCTTAAAATAGGTTTTAAGCTTTTTTGATGATATAAATGAGTGATGAATACTCCTTGCTTTTCCAGGCGCTTATATTAGATTTAAGGCCAATGAAAAATGCTCTGAAAAATTGTTGCCTTCCCGTTTTATATTTCTCCGATAAAAGCGAAACATAGAAAGCATCAAAAAGCATTGGTTGAATATCAACGACCTTCATCCCTTGTTTGGAAAAAAGAGTTTTCATTGCCCCTTTTGAAAA
>CAXMOE010000127.1:354-7518 GCA_964194835.1 uncultured Flavobacteriaceae bacterium
GCCAGATTTGTATTTTTCCGACAATAAACTTACATAATAAGAATCCCATTTCATGGGACGTGTTTTAACAACTTTCATGTTTTCCTTTTCAACCAGTTTCGAAATTGATCGTTGAGAAAAATGCCAAAGATGTCTTGGCACATCATAGCCTGCCCAAAAGTTTCCATAATATTGCGCATCAAAGGATTTAAAATTGGGTACTGCAACGATTAGGGTTCCGTTATCGGCAAGGAGGTTTTTAAGTTTGTTAATCTGTTCTTCCAAATTAGGCAAATGTTCCAACACATGCCAAAGAGTAATGATTTGAAATTTGCCACCCTCCAGTGAATTAAAATCTTCATAGAGTATTACCCCTTTTTCGAAGGCGCGCTTTTGAGCAATTTTATTTGGCTCTATTCCTTTGACAGACCATCCATTTTGTTTTGCAACCAGTAAAAATTCGCCTGTGCCGGCACCTACATCCAAAAGCGTTTTTTCTGTAGTTACATATCGATTCGCCAATCGAATCTTTTTCCTAAGATTATATTTCTTTACCGCTTGGTAAATTTTATCTAAAACTGTTGTGTGAGAATCGGTGTGGGAAATATAGGAGTCGCTCTGGTAATAAAGTTCTAAACTTTCTGGTTTCGGCTGTGTTACCAACATGTCAAGGTCTATGTGCTGAAACAGTTGGAATTCTTCTCCGGATACGGAATGGTCTTTACTTTTTAAATAAAGTTTCATAGGTGTTTTAGGTCGTAAACTAATCTATTATTGGGTAAAACATGTGTCAAAAAATACAAATTCAGACAGCCTATACTTTAAACATTATTCTCTTTCAAGCCAAAGGGTTTGTCCATAACTTCAACAAACCATTGACTTGTTCCACGTGGAACATCTTGTCTGTTGCGAAACAAGAAATAAAATTATCGGCCCATATAAACTAAAAGAACACTGATGTCGCTTGGAGAAACACCGCTGATCCGAGACGCCTGCGATATAGTTACGGGTCTAATTGCATTAAGTTTTTCCCTAGCTTCATAGGACAGGGATTTTAACTTGCTATAATCAAAACCTTCAGGAATCTTCACGTTTTCCAAACGGTGAAGCTTATCCGCATTATTCTTTTCCTTGGCAATATAGCCGGCATATTTAATTTGGATTTCTGTTTGCTCCATCATTTCTCTATCCAAATTTTTCCCTTTCACATAACTTGATACCCCATCCAATTGCATCATATGATCCATAGTAACCTTGGGGCGGGAAAACACCTTAAACATCTTGTCCGATTGTTTTACCAAAGCAGAATCAACGCTTTTCAAAATAGGGTTTATTTCTTCTGGGGTAACACTGGTTTTTCTAAAAAATTCAATAAAACTACTAGACTTCCTTTCCTTTTCCTCCATGCGCTTAAGTCGTTCTTCCTTGGCTAATCCAATTTTATACCCTTTTGGTGTTAACCGTAAATCCGCATTATCTTGACGTAACAAGGTGCGGTATTCCGCTCTTGAGGTAAACATACGATAAGGTTCCTCAGTGCCTTTTGTAATTAAATCATCTATTAAAACACCTATGTAGGCCTCATCCCTATTAAGTAGAAATGGTTCTTTTTCATTAATCTTTAAATGGGCATTGATTCCTGCCATTATTCCTTGGGAGGCAGCTTCCTCGTAACCCGTTGTTCCATTTATTTGTCCAGCAAAATAAAGATTATCGATTAATTTCGTTTCCAGTGTATGCTTTAATTGTGTTGGTGGAAAATAATCATATTCGATGGCATAACCAGGTCTGAAAAACTTTACCTGTTCAAACCCCTTGACCATTCTTAAAGCATTAAACTGAATATCCTCTGGTAAGGATGTAGAAAAACCGGTTACATATACCTCAACTGTATTCCAACCCTCAGGCTCTACAAATATTTGATGGCTGTCTTTTGTTGCAAAACGGTTGATCTTGTCCTCTATTGATGGACAATATCGTGGTCCAATACTTTTAATCCTCCCATTGAACATTGGGGAACGATCAAAGCCATCACGTAACACATCATGGACAAGTCCACTAGTGTGTGTCATATGACAATCGCGCTGTACTTTCAAAATTGGGGAATTTGTATACGAAAATCTCTCAGGTTGTTCATCCCCTGGTTGTAAAATCATCTTGGAATAATTTAATGAACGACCATCCACCCTTGGAGGTGTACCCGTTTTCATCCGGCCACTTTCAAACCCAATATCAGTTAACTGCTCGGTTATACCTGTTGACGCTTTTTCACCCGCACGTCCTCCACCAAACTGTTTATCACCTATATGTATAAGCCCATTTAAAAAAGTGCCGTTGGTCAATACAACCGCCTTCGACTTAACATCAATTCCCAAAGATGTTCTAACCCCAACTACCTTGCCTCCTTCTTCCAAAATACCTGAGACCATTTCTTGATAAAAATCCACATTAGGCGTGCCTTCCAGAGCCAAACGCCACTCCTCCGCAAATCGCATCCTATCATTCTGGGCCCGTGGACTCCACATGGCAGGTCCTTTAGATTTATTCAACATCTTAAACTGAATAGCAGACTTATCAGTAATAATTCCACTATAACCTCCCAAAGCATCAATCTCACGAACAATTTGGCCTTTAGCAATTCCACCCATGGCAGGGTTACAGGACATTTGTCCTATAGTCTGTAAGTTCATTGTTATCAACAATGTCTTAGACCCCATGTTCGCAGCTGCAGCCGCAGCCTCCGCTCCTGCATGGCCAGCACCCACTACTATAACATCATACTCTTTATCAAACATAATATATTCTAATGTTCCACGTGGAACATTTTTATCATTTCATTTTCCTTCGTTCGCATCGAAGCCTTTTCATTGCCGGTTTTGTCATTATATCCTAACAGATGCAACACACCATGAGCCATTACCCGTAATAATTCCTCCTCAAATCCAACCTGGAATTTTTCGCTATTTTCCTTAAGTCTTTCTACGGATATAAAAACGTCTCCAGCTATAATGTTGCCATTGGTATAATCAAAAGTGATAATATCCGTATAGGTGTTGTGTCCTAAATATTTAAAATTGATATCATGAAGATATTCGTCATTACAAAACACAAAATCAATCTGTGTAAATTCAGCATTTGCATCTTCTATAGCTCTAGTTAGCCAATAGGTAAACTTGTTTGAGTCTGCCAAACAAAAATCAGTCTCGTAATGATATTCAATCATCCCTATTAAAATAATTTTTCACTTTATTTTGAAAAATTTGCTGCAAAGGTAGCGCTTGTCGGTTTAATATTTCAATTTCATTGCGATTAATCTCAAGTCCAACTGGGGGGGTCGTAATAGGGTTCTGAAACTCCCTAGTACTTCTGTTGCTTTCCCGTTCAGGTTTTTTACCCTGTTTAAGAACAGCCTTTTCCAATTTCATTAATTGATACTCGATATTATTAACCTTATTCAATGTACGCTGAGTTACCCCATTTTCTAATAAATCTTTTTCAAAATCCTCCATTTGCTTTATAAGTTTTTCAGCAAGTTGTTTGTCCTCTGCGTTGATCATGTCTTCCAACTGATGCTCCAATTGTTCACGCAATTTTTGCTGTTCTTTATATATTTCATAAATTTCCAGTAATTCCTGTTCACTTGACTGAGATTGTCCCTGTCCGTTCCCATTCTGTCCTTCTCCTGGTTGTTTGCTTCCATCCCTGCCATTTTTTCCATCTTTTCCATCCCCTTCTTTATTTCCGGCTTCCCCATTCTTTCCCTCTTTTCCTTTTCCATTTTGTGAATCTCCTTCCCCCTCTTGTTCGCCTTTTTTGCCCGACTCACCCATTTGACCCATTTTTTCGTTTACCTTGCCTTGTCCTTTAATTATATCCGGTAGCTGAAACCCTTGTTCACCCTTGCCAGAACCTGAGCCAGATTTAAGACTCTGTTGCATATTATCTAATATGTTGGCAAGAAAATCAGCTAAATTATTAGATGCAGTCAAAACGTATTGCTGAAAAGATACTCCTTGGTATATTCTGTTTTCGGCCATGCTCTCCAAAGCCTTGTCCATATTGTAATACACCTCGGTTATCTGTTCATTAATAAACTCCGAGAGTTCTACTCGCCTCAGAGATAACGCAAACAAGCTATCGTCTACATGCTTAAACAAGCTCTTTAGTTCGTTTTGCTGTTTAACACTGTTCGTAAATTTGGAAACTTCAGTATCTGTGATCTCCAGACTATTATACAATTGTTCTTGTTTAAAAGAGAAAACAACAAGGTTATCCAATATCTGTCGTAACATTTCCGCATCCTCAGAAATTGTAGAGCCACCACTACCGGCAGCAGATGATTTCTGTAAATCATCACTCATTTGTTTAATTTTTTCCGCAGCTGATTTCTGTTTCTTGTTTGCATTATTCCCCAATTTCTCTTTTTCCATTGGACTAGTGCTATTCTCATCTGAATCGCGTTCCATTAAATCCTTCAAAACATCATCCTGGGTTTTTTTTATCACCACCTCCTTTGACTTGTCAATCTTTAAATCCAAGGGCTTTTTAAGATCTTGATTATCCTTCTTTAATTCCTCTAATTCCTCAGCCAAATTATTAAACTCCGTATTAACGCTCTCCTGCTGTTTCAAGGATGAAATTTCGACATCTTTCTTAGATAATTGTTTTTGCTTCTCCGACAATTTCATCAAATCTTTGGCCAATTGAGAAGCTTTCTCCGTAACATAGTACCTTTTGGTCAGTTCCAACAATTGCTCCAGACTTCTTTCCTTGTTTAACTGTTGCTTGCCCAATTCTTCCAACCGTTTGGTTAATTCCTCCTTGTCTATTTTGTCTGCTATCTTATTCAGTTCCTCTAATAATTTGGCATTCTTTTGGGCTTCCTTCTCCTGTCGCGCCAACCTTTCCTTCAGCAACTTGTTTATCTCATTATCTTTACTTCCCTTATCCAAGTTTTCTTTTAACTGACTACTAAACTTTTGCATTAACTCTTCCTGTTGCTGTTGCTTTTGTAGAAATTTCTTAACCTGATTCTTATCATTAAAATTAAGAGTGTTCTTTTCCTTCTGATTTTTCTTTATTTCCCTTAATGTTTCTTTTTGCTTGCTGAATTCTTCCAGGGACTTGTCCATATTGCCAATTATCCCTTGTTGAATACCTAAATTCTTGTTTATTAATTGGGCGCTATC
The DNA here is from genome assembly GCA_964194835.1 of uncultured Flavobacteriaceae bacterium. Classification (GTDB taxonomy): domain Bacteria; phylum Bacteroidota; class Bacteroidia; order Flavobacteriales; family Flavobacteriaceae; genus CAXMOE01. The sequence continues at coordinate 5,523 of CAXMOE010000127.1, forward strand.
CAGTAGCGTCCGACTAAATACACGGCTTTTACTTGTTTTTCCTTTGTGTATACCATCATTGTCCGTGACTTCAAAGTAAAAACTATAATTTTGTCCTTCAATCAATTCTAACCCTGACGGATATGTATAATAAAATTCCTCATAGTTCAAATATGGTGTCCCGATTTGAAGCACTTGTTTTTTGCTTTCATCATTTGTTCTATAGTATACCAATTTAATAGACGATAGTTTATAGTCATCTGACGCACTGCCGAGATAGTAGGAAATATTTGGATTCAAAGAATCTAAAATCTCTTCCACCTTTATTATCGGATAAGCATCCTTAATAACTTTAAACTGATAATCCAGTGTTTCATGATCTCTTACATTACTATTGGAGGTAGATACTTGATATGGCATATTTGCATAAATCTTTTGTGAGAATTTAAATTCATCAAAACTCTGTTGAAACACAAATACAGTATCCTTGGTAATTATTCTGACAGTATCCGTATAATGACCCACAATTTCCCATTTTACTTCTGTTCCTTCCGGAAAAGAAGCATTCCCAGTACTCTGCAAAACCTCATTTGATTTATTCGTATAGTCAGGATAATCCAATACCACCTCAAAGTTTTGAATGGATGGAACCCTAAGTGCATTTAACCTATACTCCTTAGATTTTATACCGTTCGCCATAAAATAAAAACCTACACTTTGTAATGGAGGCACAAAGACGTAATGGTAAAGACCATTTTGCTCTTGCAAAAGATATTCCTTTCCTTCAATAACAATAAAACTATCCTCGGGTCTAAGCTTTCCTTCTGTTCGTACGTATATGTGGTATTCCTCACTTTCCAAAACATTTAAATCCTCCGACACTAGGATAAACGTAAAGGGCGCAGGAGGTTCATATGCCAAATCATAGTTCACTACACGCTCATATGAACCGAAGAAAGAATTAAGGTTTCCAGATATCCATATCAAAGCCAAAATCAATAAAGGGATGCCCAAATATTTAACATACCTTAAACTCTCCCTAAAATTAACAGCTTTGGTGAACGGAATAGTATACATATTGTTGGACCGTTGTTCCAAACTAGCCATTAATAGCTCTGTTTTGTTGGAGTCCTCCGCCAAATCCAACAGATTGAACAATTTATCATCGACTTCAGAAAAATGCCTGCCGATCAACACAGATGCCTGTTTATTACTAATGCCCTTTTTAAGTTTGAAAAGATAAAATATAGGGGTAAGAATATATTTGAAAAGTAAAAACAATTCGACCGATATAAATGCAATAAGCAGAATCAATCGACCCGTGGTATTAAGCCATAGTAGATATTCCACTCCTAGAACTACAATAAAGTAAAGCAATCCAAGAAAGAAAAAAAGCATTGTACCCTTAATAAGCATTTTGGTATAATACTTTTTAATGAAGTCGTTCAACTTATTCAATATGTCTTGATAGCCGCTCAAAGTAATTCACATTTAATACCAAGATACTTGTTACCAGAAAAATAAACCTCAAAATATTGTTAAAAAGAGCACAAAACAAAATTAAACCCTTTAAAATATTTTAAGATTACACCTGTTAAAGAAAAATGCTATTAGCAATGAAATAAATGATATCGTCAATATCTGTATAAGGACAACTTAAACCCTGATTTTTATTTATAATTATTAATACTACCTCCAACTGTTAAAGTTTAGTACAAAGTTCATCCTTCAAAACTCATTTTGGTCTTGCTGCCAAAAGAAAGAAAAAACTCTTTTCCCAGTTGGAATTCCATGTTTCTCTATTGCAACAATTATCTTTGTACCACAAATTAGCTATATGAGTGAAAAAATCCGAGTTCGTTTTGCGCCCAGCCCTACAGGTGCTTTGCATATTGGTGGAGTTCGTACCGCCCTATTCAACTATCTATTTGCCAAAAAACTTGGAGGAGACTTTATCTTACGAATAGAAGATACTGACCAAAACCGATATGTGGAAGGTGCGGAACAGTATATAATC
>CAXMOE010000127.1:7533-7798 GCA_964194835.1 uncultured Flavobacteriaceae bacterium
TGCATTAAACTGGTGTAACATCCCTTTTGATGAAGGCCCAGGTAAGGATGGTGGTTTTGGACCATACAGGCAAAGTGAAAGAAAACATCTTTATAAAAAATATGCGGAAGAATTGGTGCTAAAAGGAAAGGCCTATTACGCTTTTGATACTGCAGATATTCTAGATTACCACAGAAAGGACCATGAAGCCAAAGGCAAAACCTTTATATACAACTGGCATAACAGATTAAAGCTAAACAATTCACTTTCTCTTTCCCCGAGCGAA
>CAXMOE010000128.1:0-399 GCA_964194835.1 uncultured Flavobacteriaceae bacterium
ATTTTCCAGGGCACCCCCTACTTTAATTTTTACGGAGGCGAATTGGAATTTAAATTAATGAGCATGCTTAAATATGATGCTGCAACCATTGGCAACCATGATTTTGACAATGGCATAGCTGGACTCTACGCCCAATTGCCCCACGCAGAATTTGAATTTTTGTCTGCCAACTATGATTTTACCAATACCTTAATGGACGGACATGTAAAACCGTATAAAACGTTCATGGCCGATGGAATTAAAATTGGTGTCTTTGGATTGGGAATTGCACTTAAGGGACTTGTGACCAAAAAATTGTACAAAGAAACCCAATATCTAAATCCGATTGAAATAGCCCAAGATATGAGCAGGGTAATGAAAGAAGACGAACAGTGCGATTTGGTTATATGTCTTTCTCAT
>CAXMOE010000128.1:428-4232 GCA_964194835.1 uncultured Flavobacteriaceae bacterium
GGTTATGCTTATGATAACGATGAAAAACCAGATGACCTAAAGTTAGCTTCCAAAACAGAAAATATAGATTTAATCATTGGTGGACATACCCATACTTTTCTGGATAAACCAACGGTTACCCAAAACAGAAATGGAACTAAAGTACTTGTAAACCAAGTCGGATGCTATGGTATTAATCTTGGTAGAATAGACTTCTATTTTGATAGTGACAAAAATACCCAGGCCAATGGTATTTCAATAACCGTTTAAGATTGTCATAATTAGTTGAAAACGATGAAAAATATTTCCGTTGCCCATAAGAACATTATAGAAGTCAGGGATAATATATTCTTGGAAACAAATGATTTGTTGGCTGTAGAGGAACCCTTAGAAATAAGCCTAAGTGTTTTTACTTCATATCCACCCCTTATTAATAAGAATATTTCCATAACCATGCGTACACCGGGTGCGGATATTGATCTAGCCATGGGGTTTTTATTTACTGAAGGTATTATCGTTTCACCAAATCAGGTAGATGGTGTTGAGAAAAAAGAAAATAAGGTAAACGTAATACTCAATAAAAGTGAACCATTGGATTTAAGCAAGATTGAACGGCATTTTTATACAAGTAGTAGCTGTGGTGTGTGTGGTAAGGCCAGTATAGATGCTATAACAACTGTTTGTCGGTTGCAAAACCAGAAGGTAGAATTTAAGGTAAACAATGATCTAATTAAAAGCTTTCCAAGTATGTTAAGGAAAAAACAAGCTGTTTTTGAAAGTACTGGTGGCCTGCATGCCGCCGCACTTTTCGACCTTAGTGGAAATATCATCGATCTAAGGGAAGACGTTGGACGCCACAATGCTTTGGATAAGTTGATAGGCGCCTCTTTTCAAGAAAATAAATTGCCCTTGAACGAACATTTACTGCTTTTGAGTGGACGTACTAGTTTTGAATTAATACAAAAAGCATCCATGGCAGGCATACAATTTGTTATGGCGGTGGGTGCTCCTTCCAGTTTAGCAATGGAGCTGGCCAAGAAATTTGATATTACCCTAATTGGCTTTCTCAAGGAAAACAGATTCAACATATACCATGGAGCTCATAGAATTAAGATTTAATTGTTCAATAATATCAAATTGGGCTTACTAATTGGGCTTCTAAAAAATAGATGGACAAAAATAAAGAAAACACAAAACCGAATCCTGAGCCACCTGAAAAACTGACTGGTTTAAAAAAGACCAAACCTAAGGCTGTAGCTGCTGGAATTCCAGGTGTGATCTCATCTGCTAAGCATGTGCTTGGTGAAATGAGCGTCCAAAGGGGTCTAAAAGTACTCTTAAATCTTAACCAGAAAGGGGGTATTGATTGTCCTGGCTGTGCATGGCCAGACCCCGATGATGAACGAAGCAAAATAGCTGAGTATTGTGAAAATGGTGCCAAAGCAATTGCTGAAGAGGCAACCAGCAAAAAATTAAATCCTCCTTTTTTTGCAAAAAACAGTGTTTTAGACCTCTCCTCACTCTCTGATTTTGAGATAGGGAAGAAAGGTAGAATAGCACAACCCATGTACCTCACTGTTGGAGCCAACTTTTACGAAGAAATTACTTGGACAAATGCATTCAAACTAATTGGAAAGCATTTAAACGGGCTAAAAAGCCCCAACGAAGCCATTTTTTATACTTCTGGTAGAACAAGTAACGAGGCTGCTTTTTTATACCAACTTTTTGTTAGGGAATTCGGCACCAATAATATGCCAGATTGCAGTAATATGTGTCATGAAAGTAGTGGTGTGGCTTTGAGTGAAACCGTTGGTATTGGCAAAGGCTCGGTTAAATTGGAAGACTTTTATAAAACCGACGTAATTCTTATCATGGGCCAGAACCCTGGAACCAATCATCCAAGGATGTTAAATGCTCTACAAAAAGCAAAGGAAAACGGAGCGACCATAATATCTATTAATCCAATAGTTGAGGCAGGCTTACTCAATTTCAATAACCCACAGGAATTAAAGGGTGCCTTGGGTGTAAAAACCAAACTAACAGACGTTTATCTTCAAGTAAAAATAAATGGCGATATGCCGTTATTGCAGGCTTTGGCCAAACTTATGTTAGATGAGGAACTTAAAAGTCCCGGTACTGTGTTCGACCAAACATTTATCAAGGAAAAAACTCATGGGTTTGAGGAATATTTGGAACACATTGCACAATTAAATTTGAATGATTTACTAATAGCCAGTGGAATAACTTTGGACCAATTAAGATCCGTTGCCAAAATATTATGCGGTAAACAAAAAATAATTGCTTGTTGGGCTATGGGACTTACCCAACATAAGAATTCAGTAAATACTATAAAAGAGATAGTAAATATACTGTTGTTAAAAGGTAGCATAGGCAAATCAGGTGCTGGAACATGCCCCGTTCGGGGACACAGCAATGTTCAAGGTGATCGCACAATGGGTATCTATGAAAAACCTTCCAAATTATTTTTAGACAGTGTTGAAAATGTTTTTCAATTTAAAGTACCCCGAGCACATGGCTATGACACGGTTGAGAGTATTGAGGCCATGCATTCGGGCAAAGCAAAGGTATTCTTTGCAATGGGTGGTAATTTCCTATCGGCTACACCGGACACTCAATATACGGCAAGAGCATTGGAGAATTGTGACCTTACCGTACACGTATCCACCAAACTCAATCGTAGCCATTTAATTCATGGCAAGGAGGCATTGATTCTTCCTTGTTTGGCACGGACAGACAAGGACATGGTAAATAATGAATTACAATTTATAAGCGTTGAAAATTCCATGGGTATAATACATAGTTCCAAAGGCAGATTAAATCCCATATCGGACAAATTAATGAGTGAACCCATGATTGTGTGCAGGCTTGCCAAAGCCACATTATCCAATAGTAAAGTAGACTGGGACAAGTATATGCAACATTATGACCGCATAAGGGAAAGCATAGAAGCTTGTATACCAGGATTTGATCAATACAATGAGCGGGTAAGACATGCTTCCGGGTTTTATCTACCCAACAACGCTAGGGACAATAAGTACCATACTACAACAGGCAAGGCCAATTTTAGTATTTCAACCAATGAAGCAATCTCTTTGCAAGCAGATGAATTACTGATGATGACCATTCGCAGCCATGATCAGTTCAACACTACTATTTACGGTCTAAATGATAGATACCGAGGAATCTACAACGAGCGCAGGGTGGTACTTATGAACCCCAAGGATATTAAGAAGCACCAGTTGCAAGAGCGAGATTTGGTGAACTTGTATAATTACCACGGAGATACGGAACGAGTGGCTAAAAAGTTTATCGTCCTTGCCTATAACATACCTGAACTGTGCGTAGCCACTTATTTCCCGGAAACCAATGTATTAGTGCCCTTAAAGAGCACCGCAGAAAAAAGTAATACGCCCACCTCCAAATCCGTTGTGATCAAAATTCGGAAATATGTGCAATAAGACTGTTAATTCAAATAGTTTTAATTAATTATAAAAAACATGCAAAAGATAACCATACAAGGTATTCAGTATGATGAAAAATCTTCTTTTCAAAAAGGGCCAGGATTAGCACCTCCTCTAATACGGGAAGCACTAAACTGTGGGTCCATGAACCTTTTTACTGAAAAAGGGGATACTATTGAAAATCCTGCTATCAACGATCAAGGAGATTTTAAAATTACAGACTATTTCGACATTGAACATATCACTGATAAGCATTTGCAGGACTCAAACAAGGTCTTTACACTTGGAGGAGACCATTCAATTACCTTTCCCATTATCAAAGCTTTACATAAGAAATATCCCA
>CAXMOE010000128.1:4242-4650 GCA_964194835.1 uncultured Flavobacteriaceae bacterium
TTGGATATCTTACATATTGATGCACACTCCGACCTTTATAACGAATTTGAAGGGGATCCATATTCCCATGCGTGTCCCTTCGCAAGAATTATGGAAAACGGTTTGGCGGCAAGATTGGTTCAAGTAGGCATACGGACTTTAAATACGCATCAAAAAGAGCAAGCAGATAAATATGATGTGGAAATACATTCGATGAAAGAACTTGATCTAAATGCAATACCAAGATTTACGAATCCATTATATATTTCCTTGGATATGGACGGTTTTGACCCAGCATTTGCACCCGGAGTTTCGCACCATGAACCTGGTGGCCTATCGACTAGGCAAGTCATTGATCTAATTCAACGAATAAATACCAACATAGTTGGTGCAGACATTGTTGAGTATAATCCCAAACGCGATTTTCAG
>CAXMOE010000128.1:4660-7797 GCA_964194835.1 uncultured Flavobacteriaceae bacterium
AAAAATGATGGAAAATCAACTTCTATAATCATGAATTTCGGTCGACAACCAAAGTGAACAATTCGTCTGAATTTCAAAAATTTTTCCAGCCAAAAAAATCAATACCTTTATCTGGTCCAATAAGTAAGAGGGAACAAAAAAGAGGATAATTAATGGGAAAGCTGCGAATCACTTATCCACATAATTAAAAGAAAACAAGATGCAAACAATATTAGGTTCTGGTGGTGCCATAGGAATAGAACTGGCCAAAGCGCTCAAAGAATTCACCAGTGAAATTAGATTGGTAAGCCGAAATCCTAAAAAGGTGAATGAGACCGATGAACTTTTGTCAGCCGATCTATTAAACGTGCAAGATGTTCAAAACGCGGTACGTGGTTCAACAGTAGTCTATGTTACTGTCGGTTTCCCGTACAGTGCAAAAGTGTGGAAAGAGAACTGGCCTAAATTTTTGAACAATGTTATCGATGCATGTAAAGAATTCGATTGTAAATTAGTGTTCTTTGACAATATCTATATGTATGATGTCAACTATTTGAATGGCATGACGGAAGAAACACCAATTAACCCTCCAAGTAAAAAAGGTAAGATCAGGTCGGAAATAGCCAAAATGATTATGGACAATGTTGAAAATGGAAGCTTGACAGCTCTGATAGCACGGTCTGCAGATTTTTATGGTCCTACAATTCAAAATACAAGTATGCTCACTGAAACTATTTTTAAACCATTGAGTATGGGTAAGAAGGCCAATTGGTTGGGTTCGGTAGACTATAAACATTCTTTTACCTATACCCCCGATGCTGGCAAAGCAACCGCTCTATTGGGAAATACCGAAGACGCATATAATCAGGTTTGGCATTTGCCAACATCTAAAAATCCATTTAACGGAAAAGAATGGATTAATACCATTGGAACAGAAATGGGGGTAAGACCTAAGTATCAAACTTCACCAAAATTTCTTGTAAGAATTATAGGATTGTTTGTGCCAATTATGAGAGAAATGACCGAAATGATATATCAATACAATAGGGACTATGTTTTTGACAGCAGCAAATTTGAAAAACGGTTCAATTTTAAACCAACAAAGTACATCGATGGGATAAGGGAAATCGTTAAGATCGACTATGCAAACAATGTCGCCAACCAGTAATAATCAAAGATGCACAAAATTAGTAGCATTTCAATTCAACTTATATTTTTCATTCTAGTGTCCTGTAAGGTTTTGGGACAAAGTTCGAAGATTATGTCCTATAATATTAGATATGATGGAGAATCAGATATCGAAAATAAATGGCAAGATCGGAAAGAAAAATTGGTACAATTGTTAATCCGTTATCAGCCGTCAATAATTGGCACACAGGAAGGTTTACTGCATCAAATTAAATATTTGGACAGCTGCCTTGTAGACTATAATTATATTGGAACGGGAAGGGACGATGGGAAGGAAAAAGGGGAGTTTTGTGCAGTATTTTACAACGCCAATAAATACAGAGTAATTGAATCGTCCACTTTTTGGCTATCTGAATCCCCGGAGAGAACTTCAATAGGATGGGATGCAGCATTGGAACGAATTTGCACCTATGGTCTTTTTGAAGACCTGCAAACAAAAGATAGCTTATGGATCTTTAATACTCATTTTGATCATATTGGAAAGTTGGCTCGTGAAAATTCGGCTAAACTCATTCTGGATCAAATAAAAAAAATTAACAATAGGAAGTTACCAATCGTATTCATGGGGGACTTAAATGTAACTCCAGATGAAAAAGCTATTGAAATTATTAAAACGAATCTGACCGATGGCCTAGAGATAACAAAAAATCCATTATCTGGGCCTACAGGAACCTTTAATGGCTTCAGCGAAGATATACAGGAAAGAAGAATAGATTACATATTTACAGATAAATTAAAGGTGCTCTCCTATGATCATATTGACGCTAGATTAAGTAATAACAGGCATATCTCTGATCATTTCCCGGTTTTAATCACTGTTGTATTAGCAAAAACTAAAAATTAATACCATTAAAAGACAATTTAAATTATCTTGTAAAACCTAAAACCAATTTTGTTAACATGTAATTCCAACTGTAACTGACCATGAAAAAATCACTGCTTATATTTTGCCTTTTTGCATTTTATTCCATAACCTCATTTTCTCAAGATCAGGGCCGGGAATATTATCAACTTAAAATATACTCGTTTGATTCAGACGAGCAGATTGCTGTTACAGATTCCTATCTCAAAGACGCCTATCTTCCCGCATTAAAAAGGCAGGGGATTAATAATATTGGGGTGTTTAAGCTTAGACCGACTGATTCTATCACTGTAAAAAAAATATTCGTTTTAATACCATTTAGCTCGTTGGCACAATTCGAGACACTTGAAGATGAGCTTGACAAAGACGAAACCTATCTTGCTACTGGAAATACATATGTAAAAGCTTCTCACAAGCAACCACCTTATCAGAGAATAGCTTCGGTAGTGCTAAAAGCTTTTGATGATATGCCACATATGCAGGCCTCAATATTGACGAGTCCACGTGAGGATCGAATATATGAGTTACGTAGCTACGAATCACCAACTGAGTCTTATTACAAGAATAAAGTTGAAATGTTTAATGAGGGGGGAGAAGTAAAGTTATTTGATCGGTTAGACTTCAACGCTGTTTTCTATGCGGAAGTTTTATCGGGGGCACAAATGCCAAACCTCATGTATATGACCACCTTTGCGAATCAAACTAGTCGGGATGCACATTGGAAAGCCTTTGTTGAGGCGCCGGAATGGAAGGAACTGATCGGCAATCCAAAATATGAGAATAATGTTTCCCATGCTGAAATTACATTTTTGTACCCAACGGACTATTCCGATTATTAAAGGGTGTAAAGGTTAACTCATGTTTTTTGTGATTTCACTAAAGCATTTGGATATCTGCCCAACGTATTAAAGCTACCAACCAAAATAAATATGCAAACAAACCTAAACACACAACGCCTTTATTCCCTTGACGCACTAAGGGGTTTTGATATGTTTTGGATTATAGGAGCGGAAGAAATTTTCCATAAGCTCGCAGAGATCACCGGATCTCCGTTTTGGGAGACCTTATCTACCCAATTTATACATCCCAAATGGCACGGCTTTGCATT
>CAXMOE010000129.1:0-7767 GCA_964194835.1 uncultured Flavobacteriaceae bacterium
TCCGGAAAAATACAAATACTTAATCCTTGGTTTAGTCTTTTTTGGGCCCTTCTATAAACCCCGGTCCTGCTCCTACTGTCTTCACGGTCTACCAATATACAAACCCGCTTATAAAAAAAACCGAAAAGAGGAATGTTCACCAATTCTTTCTTTCCAATAAATACAAATGGATTCTTACTCACCCATAGCATTAACATAATATCCAACATACTAGTGTGATTGGCAACCAGCATATAACTTTTCCTTTTTTCTAGTTTTTGCTCACGCTCAATTTTGGGTATACATCCCATACCGTATAAGATAGGTCTCGCCCATAGGTTTCTGGCCAACCAAAAAAATTGCCGATACGTTTTTTCTGACAAGGTAGAAAGCAACAATAACGGGAAAAATAATACAATAGGTAAAGCAACCATTATGTAAAACCAAGTACGGTAAAACACATGGCCTATTTTTTTAAGAAGTGAACCCATAAAATCAAAAGTAATAATTTTCAGTTGCTCTAAATTTTTGATTAAGACAAAGAAACAAATAAAAACCTGCTATCCGACAGCTAGAACTGCCACCTTATAAAATGCCGGACCCAAAATTCTTTACGTTACTACTTTAATAACACTTGCCCTCATAACTGTAGATAAAACTACCATGGTATTACCTATAAAATTCAAATTATTCCAATTGGTATGTAAAAGATTAATTTTACTTCGGTCCAAACACTGGGGTTTTAGTATTTCTTTTACCTTTGTGTTTCGTTGAAACTAAGCAAATGGCAAGAATATTAACAGGCATACAAAGTACGGGAACGCCTCACCTTGGAAACATTTTAGGGGCAATTATCCCTGCAATTCAAATGGCCAAAGACCCAAAAAATGATTCTTTTCTTTTTATTGCGGACATGCATTCACTTACGCAGGTAAAGAATGGGGCCGCACTTCGCAACAACACCTATTCAACGGCCGCCGCCTGGTTGGCCTTTGGGCTGGATATTGATAAAACGGTCTTCTATAGACAAAGTGATGTGCCACAAGTTGCAGAGCTGGCATGGTATCTAAGCTGTTTTTTTCCATATCAGCGTTTAACCCTTGCCCATTCATTTAAAGACAAGGCAGATAGGCTGGAAGACGTTAATGCCGGCCTTTTTTCCTACCCCATGCTCATGGCGGCAGATATATTATTGTATGACGCCAATATTGTTCCCGTAGGAAATGACCAATTACAACATCTGGAAATGACCCGGGACGTTGCCTCCCGTTTTCAAGCACAAATGGGAGAAACCTTTGTGCTTCCAGATGCCAAGGTGCAAGAAGAAACCATGTACGTTCCGGGTATAGATGGCGAAAAAATGAGTAAGAGTAAGGGCAACATCATAGATATTTTTCAATCGGACAAAAAGCTTCGCAAACAGATAATGGGGATTGTAACGGACAGTATTCCAATGGAAGAACCAAAAAATCCTGATATCGATAATGTTTTTGCCTTATATAAAATTCTAGCGTCTGAAGGGCAGATTTCAGAAATGCGGACGAACTATTTGAATGGAAATTTTGGCTATGGCCATGCCAAACAAGCTCTTTATGATGTAATTCTTGACAAGTTTGGGGAGGCCCGTGAACGATTTGATTATTATATGAATCATTTGGAGGAGGTGGACGAATCCTTGTCAATTGGAGCGGAAAAAGCTAAAAAAGTAGCAAACAAAGTCCTGGAGAGAGTAAGAACAAAAGTTGGATATTGATTTGTTGGACAATAAACCGCTTGGTCGGTTTTATGAACTATCCGAATTATGTTTGCCCCAATTGAATTCGTTTTGTTGTTGCCATTCATCGATGAAGCACTAGAAGCGTTAACAAAAAAACGAACAAAAAAATAGTTACAAACTAAGCGGTCTGTAAAAAACTAGATGGCTTCAAACAATTTTCCTGGTAAAGGTCTCACGACTCCCTTCATTTCCATGTTCAATAGTGTGGAGGAAACTTTATAAACAGGTAATTGGCAGTTTAGGGCAATACTATCCAATAATTGTTTGCCGCTTTGTTGTAAAAGGGAATAAATAGCTTCCTCGGTGTCGTTCAATTCAACAAATAATTGCTTTTGTACTGTCTTAATTCCATTTTCCCCAATTTCCCAATCGAGTAAATACACCAAATCCGCAGCTGAAGTTATCATATGTGCCTTTTGCTGTTTAATAAGATTATTGCAGCCTATGCTGAATTTGTCTTCAGCCCTTCCTGGAACGGCAAAAACATCCCGGTTATAGCTATGGGCAATATCGGCAGTGACCAAGCTGCCTCCTTTCTCGGCAGATTCCACTACCACTGTAGCCTCACTCATACCAGCAATAATACGATTGCGTTTCAAGAAATTTTCACGCTCTGGACCAGCTGTACTCCAAAATTCTGTTAAAAAACCCCCATTTCTCTCCACATCAGAAATGTATTTGGAATGTGATTTAGGATATATCTGTTTAAACCCATGTGCCAAACAACCAATGGTCTGTAAGCCGTGTTTGAGGGCCGCTTTCTGAACACAAATATCAACTCCATATGCAAATCCGCTTACTATAACAGGGTTTAATGGAGCAATATCTTCAATGAACCTTTCGCAAAAAGACATGCCATAATTGGTGATATTCCTAGTGCCTACCACGCTAATTATTTTTCTGTTTCTTAAATTTATTATCCCTTTTTTAAATAATAGAATAGGGCCATCAATACAATGTTTCAGATACTCCGGGGTAATCGTCATCCATAAAATATGAATAAGCTACATTTTGATCTTGAATATATGCGCTTTCGACCTCTGCAGCTTTCAAATGTTCGGAATCATGTAAGTTCCTTAGGGTAAATGATCCTATTCCATCAATTTTTAGCAAGTGCTGCTGTTTATCCTCAAAAACTGCAGTTGGACTACCACAGTATGAAATTAGTTTTTTGGCCGTTACATCCCCTATATTTGGTATGTTTTGCAATCTTAAAGCCGCAACCAATTCATTATGAGTCATTTATAAATTCTTCTTAGTTATACACAAAATACATAAAATATAATGTTAATAAAAAGTTATGTACAGGGTTTTGAACCTCTTCATTTTTTATAATCTTTGTTATAATGGGAACAGAACACTATATACAAGAACTGCTGTATCGATATAACTGCGTGATTGTACCCAATTTTGGGGCTTTCTTGACCCAAATGAAGTCCGCCGTTCTACACAAGTCCAGCAATGCGTTTTATCCCCCTAGCAAAGTAATTTCCTTTAATGAGCAACTTGCCACCAATGATGGATTGTTGGTTTCATATATGGCCGATGCCGAAAAAGTTCCATATGAAGAAATGTTGGAACGTGTAATTGGGATTGCCAAGGAATGGAAAATGAAGTTAAAATCAGGTGAACGCTTAGAGCTATCCAATATTGGAGAATTCTGGTTGAACAATGAGGGTAAGTTTCAATTTGAACCCTCCTATCAAGTGAATTATTTGACTTCGTCATATGGATTATCATCCTTTGTCTCTATTCCAATAACCCGTGAAGTCTTGAAGGAGGAGGTAATGGAGTTGGAAGAAAAAATTCCGTTTATCATTACCCCAGAAAAAAAAGAGCAACGTAATTATAGACCCTACTTAAAATATGCTGCCATATTCTTGTTGGCTATCTCCACGGGGCTAACCGGCTATCGATTTTACAGTGAAAACATGAACACGCTACAGTTTGTTCATGAAGAAGCTCAAGAAAAGATTTCAAAAAACATACAGGAAGCTACATTTTTTAATACCGCCCCACTTGAATTACCAGCCATTACCCTTGACTTGGTTAAAAAGAATAGGGAAATACATCATGTTATTGCTGGAGCGTTTAGAGTGCAGGGGAATTCAGATAAAAAAGTGCGCCAATTGCAGAGAAGAGGGTTTGAAGCTTCTTATATTGGCGTAAACAAATATGGCTTGCACCAAGTCACCTATGCTAGTTTTAAAGATGGGGGCGAAGCATTGCAATTCCTTAGAAAAGTTAAACGTACCGAGTCCAGCGACGCTTGGCTATTATCTTTAAAATAAGTTTTCTTCTCCTTTTCATACCGCAATTACAGCGTATCTTTGCCATAAAATATTGAAATGCAACCTAAATCTCCCAGCGAATCCAGGACAATAATGACCGATATGGTGCTTCCTAGTGAAACCAATCCTTTGAACAATTTATTCGGAGGTGAGTTATTGGCCCGAATGGATCGGGCTGCGAGTATCGCAGCACGCAGGCATAGCCGAAAAATTACAGTTACGGCATCCGTGAACCATGTTGCGTTTAACAAATCTGTTCCATTAGGTAGTGTTGTCACTGTGGAGGCAACTGTTTCCAGAGCTTTTAATACTTCTATGGAGGTTTATATAGATGTGTGGATGGAAGAGCGCTCTAGCGGCAAGCGTTCAAAAGCCAATGAGGCAATTTATACCTTCGTAGCTGTGGATGACACAGGAAGACCTACAGAAGTTCCTGCACTTGTTCCAAATACCAAACTGGAAAAAGATCGATTTGAAGCTGCCTTACGTAGAAAACAATTGAGTCTGCTATTGGCGGGAAAAATAAAACCCAATGAGGCCACTGAACTACGCGCATTATTTATGGACTAGCAAGCAGGAGGCACTAAAAATCAAAATTATTAGGGTCTGGTCCAAACCGCTGACCTTTATTCAATCCGTCCAAAAAGCGTATATCCTCATCCGATAATGCAAAATCAAAGATATTTGCATTGGCTATTATGCGTTCTTTTTTAGCTGATTTGGGAATAGTAATAACTCCTTTCTGTAAATTCCAACGCAATACAATTTGAGCAATGCTTTTATGATGTTTCCCTGACAACTTCTTAAAAATATCCAATTCAAATATTCTGCCCTGCATCATTGGTGACCAAGCTTCATATTGAATTTTATGTGCATTACAGAAATTCATTAAATCTTGTTGCACCAAATAGGGATGGAATTCCATTTGGTTAACCATAGGTACTATTGTGGATGTTTTCAGTAAATCCTTTAAATGATGTTGCATAAAATTACTTACCCCTATGGCTCTAACCCTCTTTTCATTGTATAAGCGTTCCAAAGCACGCCATGTATCCTTGTATTTACCAGCTACGGGCCAATGTACCAAATACAGATCTAGATAATCCAATTCCAATCTTTTTAAGCTATCGTCAAAAGCCCTTAGGGTATTATCGTACCCTTGATCCGAATTCCAGACTTTACTCACCGCAAATACATCCTCTCTATTTACTGGACCTTCCTTGATGCCTCGTCCGACACCTTCCTCGTTATCATATATTGAGGCTGTATCCAAATGTCGATATCCAGCTTCTAAAGCCCATTTTACAGCGTTAATTACCTCTTGTCCATCCTTTGATAAATATAATCCCAATCCAAAATAAGGCATTTCCACTCCGTTATGTAACGTAAATGTTCCTTGTAAGTCTGTGATTTTATTCATTGTATACTGTGGGTAAGAATTTCATTCAATATACAAAAAAGTGATTTAAAAGTAGATGTTCAAAGCTGTGATAATCTCAAATTGTAAAAGGAAAACAAGCCCGTAAGATACTTGTTCATTTTATTGAACATCTATTTATCAAAAAAAGAGTCGGTTACATTCAACTAAATATATATGATCTTATTCGGTAACTTAATTTGTCGAATTTTTTTACAATCGATATACCCACTCCTCCGGATTTAAACGAGTGGTGTCCCTATACAGGTAGAATTTCAGTTGAGTCTGTCCACTAAACCGATTGGTATATATTTCGCCCAATACTTCCTTTGCTGCTACTCTGTCCCCCTTTTTTACGTAAAGATCAGACAAATTGTAGTATGTGCTTATGTAGTTTCCATGCTTTATTTGAACCCCCTTATTGCCTCCTGGTACCGCCAAAATGGCAATAACCTCACCTTCGAAAATTGCTCGTGCCTTTTCTCCTTTATCCGTGGCAATTATCACCCCGTTGTTTTGATGCTTTATTCCTGGGTACACTGCATCACTATACACCCCAAATCCTTTGCTTTTGATTCCTTTTTCAACAGGCCATATAAGTTTGCCCTTATTAGATGAAAAATTATTGGCCACAATCTTGGCTTCCGGGGTAAGAATAAATTTACTGTTGTCAACACTTTTACCAACCTTCTTATTCGAGGCAGCTATAGCATTCCGAATCAACCGTTCTATTTGCCGATCTATTTTTCTCGCTTCCTGCTTCTTCTTCTGGATAGCCGAGGTGTACAATTTTTCATTTTTTCTAATCGTACCCAACAGTTCCTTTTGAGCGTTCATTTCTTTCATCAATTCCCCTTTGGCAGACAAATTCTCTGCCAACAGCTGGTCCTTTACTTTACGCTGATCTGTCAAGTCCTTGTTAAGTTTTGTAAGCTCTTCCGTTTTAGATTGGATCTGTTCTCCCTGTTCCTTTCTGTACTGGGTATATTGCTTCATGTATTGCAACCTCTTAAAGGCTTGGAAAAAATTTTCAGATGATAAGAGGAACATTAATCTATTTTGCTGGGATTTGTTTTCATATGACTTCTGGATCATAGCCGCATATTCCTTCTTCAATGCTTCCAAATCGACCCGAAGCTTAGTTATATTCCTAATATTGGCATTTATTTGTCGGTTCAACAAATTAGATTGTTGATTGGTTACCCTAATCAATTGCTGACGCACGTTTATTTTTTGGTCCAAGGCATCCATCTGATCGAGTACATTACCCATTTCCTTTTTCTCGGCAAACAACAGTCGATTTATTTTCTTGATTTCCTTTTGAAGTTGCTCCCGCTTCACTTCCAATGCTTTTTGCTCATTGGTCTGCGCATGGGTTTCAATTCCCAATAGAAGAAAGCTGACCAACACAAAACATAAAAAGTATGGACCTTTAACTGTCATTTTACTTCAAAACTATCTCTTTATAACCTTTCGGTATTCTATATGGAAAATTTAATGGTCTATTGAATTCGATATTCTTGTAAGCTATATCGATGACATTCCTGCTATCCGTATCTATAGCAGTAATGACAATTTCCTTGGGAAGAACTCTCGCACCAATTTCCTGATAGTTTTTATATCGGATATCCAAGAGGCGTTTTTTTTGCGGTTGAGACAATTGCTGTGTTGCTATCTTGAAATTTTTTGGTTCTATCTGAAACAATGTTTTGAATAACTCAATTGGATTTTTGGGTTTTAACTGATAGCTGTTCTCACTTATATCTGCATTGTATTTGTCATTCTTAAGATTAAATAATGCCTGGCCTAAAAGCACATTCTGTACTTTTTCAAAATCGAGTTCTGTGCCCAGAATATTGCTTAAATATGAGAAATCCCCATCAAAGTATTCATTTTCCAATTTGTTATAAAAAGTAACTCTCTCTTTTGTGATATATGCTTTAACTATTCCCAATGGAGCGCTGATCCAAATGGCTTTGTCCTTTTCCAAGCGAAGGCTTAAGCTAAAACCATGTGACGATTTTCCATCCGAATAATCAATTTTAATCCTTCCACTTAAGGTTTTAAAATTGAGTTTATTGCCGTAATGGTTTTTAATGATGGCTTTTGCCGAAAGGTTCTCATCAATCGTACCGCCTAACAAGGCCACGTTCGATTTACAAGAAACTACCAGCAGTGTAAAAATGCTCAGTGCCATTAATTTTTGGAACCAACCCATGATATTTTTCATAGTTTCACGAACCCGATTTAATTTTACGAAGATACATATTTGCCTTTGAAGTATTCCCCAGTGCAGTATACGC
>CAXMOE010000130.1:0-7723 GCA_964194835.1 uncultured Flavobacteriaceae bacterium
CTGTAATGCTGACGATAAACCTTGAGCCGGTATATGGAATAGTGTTGGCGTTTTTACTGTTGGGAGATAGTGAAAAAATGAATCCACTATTTTATGTTGGTGCCGGGGTGATTTTGACCACAGTGATTGCCAATGGTTTTCTTAAGAATAGGGAGCGATTAAAAAACTTAGGTAGGGGGTTAGGGTTACCTAATTAAAGTTTTATATTTGTCTGCTGATTTAAACTAAACCTGTAAACTCATGGAGTATTTGAATTTCGAACTTCCAATAAAAGAACTTGAAGATCAATTGCATAAATGTATGGTCATTGGGGAGGAGAGTGATGTTGATGTTACAGAGACCTGCAAGCAGATTGAAAAAAAACTTACTGAAACCCGAAAGGATATCTACAAAAACCTTACTGCATGGCAGCGGGTTCAACTCTCCAGACACCCAAACAGGCCCTACACCCTAGATTATATCAATGCTATTTGTGGAGACACTTTTTTGGAACTCCACGGTGACAGAAATGTAAAGGATGATAAGGCCATGATAGGAGGTCTAGGTAAAATTGGAGACCAGAGTTATATGTTTGTCGGTCAACAAAAAGGGTACAATACAAAGACCAGACAGTATCGTAATTTTGGTATGGCAAACCCGGAAGGTTATCGTAAAGCTTTACGTTTAATGAAATCTGCTGAAAAATTTGGGGTGCCCGTGGTCTGTTTAATAGATACACCTGGTGCATATCCAGGGATTGAAGCTGAAGAAAGAGGCCAAGGCGAGGCAATTGCCCGTAACATTTTGGAAATGACAAGGTTAAAAGTACCGATCACGGTAGTCATTATTGGAGAAGGCGCATCTGGAGGAGCCCTGGGCATAGGTGTTGGTGATAAAGTGTTGATGCTCGAAAATACATGGTACTCTGTTATTTCCCCTGAATCCTGTTCTTCCATTCTTTGGAGAAGTTGGGAGTATAAGGAACAGGCTGCAGATGCATTGAAACTTACCGCTACCGATATGAAAAAACTAAAACTTATTGATGAAATTATAAGAGAGCCATCTGGAGGGGCACATACCAATCGAGAGAAGACATTTGAAATTGTAAAAAACAAGATCGCCTCCCATTATGAGGAATTAAAAAAGTTATCACCAAAAGAATTGGTAAATTCCAGAATGGATAAATATGCCAATATGGGCGTGTTCAATGGCTAACAAGTGATTTAATGAACTTTAAGGAAATCCGAAGAATTAATTCTTCGGATTTTTTTCGTTATGAACACAATTTCGTAACTTATCAACACCTAAAATGTTAACCATCTGTTGATATCGTAAACCTAATGCCTGAAGTTAATTGTATACTTTTGATTCCATGGAGAAACCAAGCCCTGTTATTGGTAAAAAAATAGACACCTCTACCGTCATTAATTTGGAAAGAGGTAAAATTCCACCTCAAGCACTTGATTTAGAGGAGGTTGTACTGGGCGCGATGATGATTGATAAGAAAGGCGTGGATGAAGTAATAGATATACTGCATCCTGATGCTTTTTACAAGGATGCGCATCGTTACATTTATGAAGCTATTTTTAAATTGTTCGAAACCTCCGAACCTGTTGATTTATTAACAGTTTCAGCGCAATTGAGGAAGGATGAACGATTGGAATCTTCCGGGGGTGATTTTTATTTGATAAAATTGACTCAAAAGGTGGCCTCATCGGCCCATATTGAGTTCCATGCAAGGATCATTCTTCAAAAGTATATTCAGCGAAGTCTAATTAAAATATCCAATGAAATTATTGAGAATGCATATGACGATACAACCGATGTTTTTGATTTATTGGACAACGCAGAAGCTAAATTATACGAGGTTACTCAAGGCAATTTAAAACGTTCTGCAGAAACTGCCCAGAACTTGGTGATTCAGGCCAAAAAAAGAATTGAAGAAATTGCCAATAAGGAAGGATTAAGTGGTATCCCCTCAGGCTTTGATAAGTTAGACAAATTAACTTCTGGATGGCAGCCCAGTGATTTAATTATTGTGGCAGCACGTCCTGGTATGGGTAAAACGGCGCTTACCTTATCTATGGCAAGAAACATTGCAGTGAATTCCAATATTGGTGTGGCGTTCTTTTCCTTAGAGATGTCGTCTGTACAATTAATTACCCGGCTTATATCATCAGAAACTGGTCTATCTTCGGAAAAGTTGAGAACAGGAAGATTGGAAAAACACGAATGGGAACAATTGAACGTAAAGGTGAAGACTCTGGAAAATGCTCCGTTGTTCATAGATGACACCCCTTCGTTATCGATTTTTGATCTAAGGGCAAAGGCCAGGAGATTGGCGTCCCAGCATGATATTAAAATGGTTGTAATTGATTATCTACAATTGATGACCGCTGGCGGCAGTCAAAAAGGGGGTAATCGTGAACAGGAAATTTCTACTATATCAAGAAATTTAAAGGCCTTGGCAAAAGAATTGAATGTCCCTGTTATAGCACTTTCACAATTATCACGTGCCGTTGAGACCCGTGGTGGAAGCAAACGACCCATCTTATCAGATCTTCGTGAGTCTGGGGCCATTGAGCAGGATGCAGATATTGTATCCTTTATCTATAGGCCTGAATATTATAAAATTGATGAATGGGATGATGAGGAGCGGACACCAACTGCAGGTCAAGCTGAATTTATTGTGGCAAAACACAGAAATGGCGGTTTAGATAATATTAGGTTAAAGTTTATTGGACAACTGGGTAAATTTGATAATTTAGATGACTTTGATTCCCCATTTGAGTTTCAATCAAAGATGAATGCCCATGAAGAAAATCCGTTCATTACAAAGAACCTTCCAAACGCAGATGAAGCTTTTGGTAGTTCTATGAACGATGATCTTGATCCTAATGATAGTGATGTACCCTTTTAATGTGTTAAAACAGCTGCAAATTTGTGGGATTTATCCCGGGACATTGGCAAGTACTTCAATTTTGTTTTTTGTTTTTTTGTTTACAATGCAATCTTTTGCGTCCAATATACTAATTCCCATGGATGCCGAGAGTCAAGAAAATCATCTTAAGGCCTACGGAATTACCTATTGGGTACTCACCAAACAACAGAAAGTCCATTGGCTATTAAATTATAGGGGAGGTTCTTTCTTGTTGCCCGATGGTGATAACATTCGTAGGGAATGTCAAATTAGAGGAGTTTCCTTTGAGATTTTGTCAAACGCACAGACCGAGGCAATATTATCGTCCATAAGCAGTCCTTCGAAGAATCAAGAGGCCGTAGTGCTCGAAAAAGCTCCAAAGATAGCGGTATACTCTCCTAAAGGAAACCAACCATGGGATGATGCCGTGACCATGGTATTGACCTATGCCGAAATCCCCTATCAAACCATATATGATGAAGAAGTTATAGATAATAAACTGGTTTTATATGATTGGCTGCATTTACATCATGAAGACTTTAGTGGACAGTACGGTAAATTTTATGGTGCATATAGGGCAGCGCCCTGGTATTTGGATAGTAAAGAAAAAGCGGAGACTTTGGCAACCAAGTTGGGATTCAGCAAGGTTTCTGAGGAAAAAAGAGCGGTTGCATTAAAAATACGCAACTATGTCATTGGAGGTGGGTTCATGTTTGCAATGTGCTCTGCCACAGATAGCTTTGATATTGCTTTGGCCGCTGATGGAGTGGATATTTGTGAACCCATGTTTGATGGAGATCCATCGGATGCAAATTACCAGAGTAAATTGGATTTTGGTAAAACATTTGCTTTTACAAACTTCACCTTGGAAAGAAACCCATTGTTATATGAATTTTCTTCAATTGATATGACCAGAAAACGCAAAAATGTGCCTATGGAGTCTGATTATTTTTCACTGATGGACTTTTCGGCAAAATGGGACCCTGTTCCTACTATGCTTTGCCAGAACCATACCTCCTTGGTGAAGGGTTTTATGGGACAGACTACCGCGTTTAGCGCCGATGAATTAAAACCTACTGTACTGGTTCTCGGTGAAAACAAAATAAATGGTGAGGCACGTTATATCCATGGAATAAAGGGAAAGGGCTTTTTTACTTTTTATGGAGGACATGATCCGGAGGATTACCAACATAGGGTAGGGGATGCCAAAACTGAGTTGGAACTACACCCAACCTCTCCAGGATACCGCTTGATATTAAATAATGTACTATTTCCGGCAGCGAGGAAGAAGAAACAAAAGACTTAACGGGTTCCTCTGTTCAGTACTTTATCCAAAATTCGTTCTACACCAAAATCATCGTTGCTATGTGTTGTATATTTTGCAGCCTTTAATACGTTTGGATGTGCATTGGCCATTGCATAACTATAATCAGATAGGGCCAACATTTCAAGATCATTATTATAGTCACCAAATACTAATGTCTCTTTAGGACCTATCTTGTGTTGCTCTTGTAATTTCTGTAACGCATACCCCTTGTGCGCATCATTGTGGGAAAGATCTACCCAGTTCTCTCCTGAAACCTTTACCTTAATTTGGTCTTCCAGATGTTGTACGGACGGATAAATGAATTTTTCAGAACTTTCAAAATGGTACACAGCAATTTTCAATATTTCGCCCTCATGTTCCTCCAATTCTTTCAATATTTCATATTCGCTATAATACTCTTTCAATTTGTTTAAAAAGTCAGAAGAACTATCATTTAAATAAGCATTTGTTTTACCGCAAAGTACAGGATGGGCACCATCTATACCCTTTATAATTTTTAATAGTTCTATTATGGTATTCCTTTCCAATGGAGTGGCCAACAATTCTTGTTCCCGTTGCATTACAAATCCACCGTTTTCGGCTATAACAATAATATCGTCTTTAATTGGATATAACTTATCAATAATACTATTGTACTGTCTCCCGCTTGCGGCAACAAAAACGATATCCCGTTTTTTAAGCTCCTCAAATAAGCCAAAAAAACGACTGCTGACTTCATGGTTGGAGTTCAATAGTGTGCCGTCCATATCGGATACGACCATCTTAATATTTGATAAATCCATCATTGCTACAATTAAAAATGCAAAGGTATTTGATATAGGGCAATAATGTGGACTAATTCTCAAAGTTTATAGTATTTTAGTAAAGCTCATAGGTCCAAGGAGATTTGCGGCTTTCAATATGTTGGGACAGTAAAAATTAAGAAGTGTTTATGGAATTTTATCAAAAAGAAATTAGATTAAAAGCATTTACAAGATGATTTCATTTGATTACGGAGGATATCATTTTGGCCATTCCTGAAATAAGCAGAATACAAAAGGGGATGTTAACTGTATTTATTAAGCATACATCTGCTAGTTTAACTATCAATGAAAATGCGGATATTGCAGTGCGAGCAGATTTTGAAAGTCATATGAATATTATGGTCCCGGAAAATGCACCCCACTATTTGCATACTTATGAGGGCCCCGATGATATGCCAGCCCATATAAAATCATCCTTAATGGGTGCTTCCATTCAAGTGCCCATTTCAAACAGAGAGTTGAACATGGGAATATGGCAAGGAATTTATTTGTGTGAACATCGCAATAATGCAACCGGAAGAAATTTGGTCATTAATTGTTTTGGAATCAATGGAAATTAAAAATCCCACTCAAAAGAGCGGGATTTTATAAGTGAGATAAATAGTATTATTATTTCTATTTTATTTTGTCAACAATAGCTTTAAAAGCTTCTGGGTGGTTCATGGCCAAATCTGCCAAAACCTTACGGTTTAGCTCAATGTTATTGGCTTTTACCTTCCCCATAAACTGAGAATAGGACATTCCGTGCAATCTGGCACCTGCATTTATACGGGTAATCCAAAGGGCTCGAAAATTTCTTTTCTTGGTTCTTCGATCTCTATAAGCATATAACATTGCTTTTTCAACCGCATTTTTGGCTACTGTCCAAACGTTTTTACGTCTTCCAAAGTAACCTTTGGCTTGCTTCATCACTTTTTTTCTACGAGCTCTTGAAGCAACTGAATTTACTGATCTTGGCATTTTTTTAAATTTTTTGTAGCAGGCGCCTTAAATTGCAAGGTCTTTACATGCCCAACTCCATGGTTAATAATTAATTTTTACCCTAAAGAATAATTATTTTAAACGTAATTGTTCTTTAATACTGTTAACATCCGACGCATGAACTAATGTAGAGTGTGTTAACTTAAGCTTTCGTTTTTTAGACTTCTTCGTTAGAATGTGACTCTTAAAAGCGTGCTTTCTTTTAATTTTACCAGAACCGGTAAGCTTAAAACGCTTTTTGGCACTGGATTTTGTTTTCATTTTAGGCATTTTCTTCCTATTTATGGTTTATCTCACTTATTATTGTTGGACTGAAACCAACTTCTATAGATTTCAGTACTTGTTTTGCAATTACGTAACAGGGATTTTAAAGCCTATTTTCTGGTTTTTGGGGAAATGAACATCGTCATTCGCTTTCCTTCCAGTCTAGGCATTTGTTCCACCTTTCCTAATTCCTCCAATTCCTGGGCAAGTTTCAAAAGTAATATTTCTCCTTGATCCTTATATACGATGGAACGTCCCTTAAAAAACACATAAGCCTTTAGTTTAGCCCCATCTTTTAAGAATTTCTCCGCATGTTTCTTTTTAAATTCATAATCATGATCATCTGTCTGGGGACCAAACCTAATTTCTTTTACGATTACCTTGGTGGCTTTGGATTTCATCACCTTTTCCCTCTTTTTCTGCTCGTACAGAAACTTTTTGTAATCTATAATCTTACAAACTGGAGGATCGGCTTTTGGTGAAATTTCCACCAAGTCCAATTCCAGTTCTTCGGATTTTTCTAAAGCATCCTTAAAAGCGTAGACACCCACTTCTACGTTATCGCCTACCAATCTTACATTAGGGGCGGTAATCTTTTCGTTGATATTATGGGGATTTTTGTTTTCCCGTCTAGGTTGGGGCCTAAATCTTTTTCTTATTGCTATGGCTTATATATTTTAGTTAAACTTCAATTATTTAAAAGGACTTTAAGGTACTATTTATTTCCTTAGTCACCAAGTCTGAAAACTCTTTGACCGTTATGGTACCTAAATCCTCACCTCCGTGTTTTCGAACAGAAATGGTGTTTGCCTCTTCCTCATTTTCTCCCACAATCAGCATAAATGGTATTTTTTTCATTTCTGCTTCACGTATTTTCTTGCCTACGGTCTCATTTCTATTATCAACGAGGGCGCGAATTTCGTTATTTTCTAAGATATTTGAAACTTTTTCGGCATATTTTTCATGTTTCTCACTAACCGGCAGTAAAATAGCTTGATCAGGAATCAACCATAATGGGAATTTTCCACCAGTATGTTCGAGTAATAAAGCAATAAACCGTTCCATACTTCCAAAAGGGGCACGGTGTATCATTACAGGTCTGTGCAACTCGTTGTCGCTACCCTTATAGGTGAGTTCAAAGCGCTCTGGTAAATTATAATCCACTTGTATTGTTCCCAATTGCCAGTTTCTTCCCAAAGCATCTTTTACCATAAAGTCTAACTTTGGTCCATAGAAAGCTGCCTCGCCATGCTCAATCTTAAAATCCAATCCTTTTTCCTTCGCGGCATTTATAATTGCATTTTCCGCTTTTTCCCAGTTTTCAACAGAACCAATGTATTTTTCTGGTTTGTTTAAATCCCTTACAGAAACTTGGGCTGTAAAGTTCTCAAAACCTAATGATCCTAGAACATAAAGGGATAGGTCAATAACATTTTTGAATTCTTGGTC
>CAXMOE010000131.1:0-7722 GCA_964194835.1 uncultured Flavobacteriaceae bacterium
TAAGGGAACGGTTCATGGCTTCACACATTAATACCGTCAAAATTATTCCAGCAGCCCCCACCAAAATACCTCCGACCAACATAATGTTATTATTGTAAATTAAGCCCGCAGCCGCAGCCGAAAGTCCCGTAAAGGCATTTAACAATGAAATAACTACAGGCATATCGGCACCTCCAATGGGTGCTACAAAAGAAAATCCATAAATTAAGGACAGTGTCAACATCACGAGAGCCATTGGCAAACCTATTGCCTGACCCCCCAGAAATATGTACACGGAAAAGCCAATGGTAGCTACCAATAACACATAGTTAATAATATTATGCTTGGGCAATGTAATTTGGCTATCGTTTACCAATCCTTGTAACTTTGCAAATGCCAACAAGCTTCCGGTAAAGGCAACAGCTCCAATTAGTAATGTAAGTAAAACAATGATTAATTCACCATTTCCCAAGGTTAGCCGACCATCGTAGAAATAGATTAATTCGATCATGGCCAATACTACTGCGCAGGCCCCTCCCAGTCCGTTAAAAATGGATACCATCTGGGGCATCGCTGTCATTTCTACCTTTTTTGCTGTAACCAGGCCAATAATTCCCCCTACCAGCATACCCCCAATAATCCAAGCATAGTTATTTGGCACGCCTGTCATAGGTAAGACCATGGTTGCAATAATTGCAATCGCCATCCCCAATGCCGCCAACAAATTTCCTTTTCTTGCCGTAACAGGTGTACTCAATTGTCGTAACCCCAAAACGAAAAATGTCGCTCCGATGAGGTACCCAAGATTGACTATTGAACCTAACATATACTTGATTTTAGTTATTACCTATTGAGGGTCAGTAAATTATTTTTTAACCTTATCTTTTTTGAACATTTCCAACATTCTATCTGTAACCGCATAACCTCCCACAACGTTGATCATTCCTAAAATAACGCCTAATGTTCCCAATGTTAATGTTAGATAATCTGTTTCCGCGGCATTTCTTATTATAATGATTGCCCCAATAATTACAACCCCGCTGATGGCATTTGCCCCGGACATTAATGGAGTATGTAACACGGTAGGCACCTTGGAGATTACTTCAAAACCAAGGATCACAGTAAAAACCAAGAGAAATATTAAAATTAAATGAGTATCGAAAACATTTAATAGAGAAGTCATAAGTCAGATTTAAGTGTGAGTATTAGGTATTGGGGTTTTGGTAATCAACGATGCACGGATAATTTCATTATCCATATCCAAATTTAATTCCCCGTCTTTAATAATAAGGTTTAATAAATTAAGAATGTTGTTGCCAAAAAGTGTGCTGGCATCCCGCGGCATTTCTGATGCCAAAGCTGAATTCCCAATGATTTTTACACCCTTATGGGTATAAATTTCATTGTCTTTGGTTAACTCACAATTGCCTCCGGTAGCGGCAGCCAAATCAACAATAACAGCCCCTGTTTTCATTCTTTCCACGGTTTCTTTGGACAATAAGATAGGAGCTTTTCCTCCCCGGACCTGAGCTGTGGCAATAATGATATCGACCTTACTTGCACGATTTTGTAGCTCCTCCCGCTGTTTATTCAGGTAATCTTCACCTTGCTCAACAGCATATCCACCGGCTTCAGCCTCATCCGCAGCACCTTGTATTTCCATAAATTCAGCACCTAAACTCTGTACTTCTTCTTTGGAAGCCCTACGTACATCGAATGCCATAACCACTGCACCTAATCTTTTTGCAGTGGCAATTGCCTGTAAGCCAGCTACCCCTGCACCTATGACCAATACCTTTGCCGGTCTAATACTTCCTGCGGCAGTAATCATCATTGGAAAATAACGCGGCAAATGATTGGCAGCCACTAAGACAGCTTTGTAACCTGCAATTGCCGCCATTGAGGATAAAATATCCATGGATTGTGCCAAGGTTGTTCGAGGAATCATATCCATGCTAATCGCATGTAATCCAAGTTCATCCAATTTAGCAATGATACTTTGGTCCTCAAAAGGTGCAAACATGGAAATAAGTAAGGTTCCTTTCTTGACTTGTTTTAAATCCTTTCCGGGCATTGGGGCAATGGAAAGAATTACATCTGATTCCTTTAAGATCTTTTGGCGATCCACCACAGTTGCTCCCTTTTCAAAACTGGTGTCTGGCAGACTTGCTCTTTCGCCAGCTCCCTGTTCCACAGCAAAACTGACCTCTTCTGATTTAATTTTTTTAATGCCTTTCGGAACCATCGCCACACGATTGTCCTTAATTTCCTTGAGAATTCCTATTATCATATAAATCGTAGATGATAGTTATCATCTTTATTGTTAACCAACATTACCTGCAAAATAAGGCTTTTTGGCTTAACACGTGAATTGCACAATTAATCCGGAAAGGAAATTTATTTGATTATTCCTGATCAATTGATCAGGAATTGAAAATTTGTGAAAAGCACAAGAGTCGATAGTATTATCTTATTCCGGTATTGATCTCAATATTCAGCATTGCTGTTTCACCTGGCTTAATATTAACCGTAGCTGGTAAATTTTTGTCGAACATATGCTGCACCTCAAGATCAACAAGGAACATGCCTTCAGGGAGTTCAATTATATAGGTGCCGTCCAATTTAGGTTGGATTTGTACAAGCTTTGTTTTTTGATCGGTTGTCCAGACTGCAATTGGCCAATTTTTATAGGTTTCCTCAGTGGGTTGACAAGCTGGATCGGGCGGAAACATTTCCACGGGACAAAGAGGTCCAATAGATACTTTTCCTTCTAAAAAGCCGTTCCCGATTATTCTATTTTGCTCATTATTACAAGCAATGCCTAAGGTTAAAACGGGTATAACACAAATTAATAAGATGCAATTAAACATCCGAAATGTTGCTCTTATTGTATTGGGAATCAGTACCATTATCTGTTGAATAAGTCACTAGATTGCATGTTATAAAGGTAGCTAAAATTACTTTCCCACTAATTTCAATTGATTCTTAAACGGGTAGGGATTTAAAGGGTTTAATAATTAGGGAAAATCCCATCAGCCTAGAGCCAATAGGTCATTTTAAGTACCACGGACCTATTTTTAATTCCGAATCCCTCGGTACCGTAGTTTTCATTATAAATAAGATAGATGTCGGACATGGGGCTATACCTCCATTGTAAACGTGAAAAGACACTAAAGTTTTCACCTTGGGTATTGTACTGTACCACATTTTTAAAGAAGATCTTATTGGAGAAACTGATATCACCATTAAAACGCAATAAATGGATTTTCGCATCGCCGTATCCTTCGGCCAGCTGAACATTGTTGTAATCATATGCAAGTCCAAAATTACCCCATGGTTGAAACCTATACGTTCCTTGCATCCTTGCATTCAACCGTGTTCCGTTAAAGTAATTTCCATACCCTAAGTTGGTATTCCACACAAATGTTTTACGACTATCAGCTCTAAATCGAACATCAAAACGGGAAAAAGAATAGTCCCCTACTGGCAAGGGGGTATAATCGTCTCCCAACAAGGAAGTAGGGAACATTAGGTCTACCTTTCTGTAGCCTCCTATTACATTTAAACGGGAAGTATTCCTATATTCAAAATCATAGGCTAAATTATTTTGAATTTCGTTTAGTGAACCGTCCGTATTTAGATATATATTATTCCAAGTACGCAAGCCGTGATAATTTAGCTTCTTGTCCTCATTTTCCACAAAAGTTAGATACCGGACCCAAGGATTGATCAGTGTATACCCCAAGCGTACTGTTTCTTCTGTTTCTGCATTGTAGTTTAGTAAACGGGGATTTACCCCAACCTCTGTGATATAATTATCTCCAACAACATCCAATTGCCAACCCGTTCTAAACCGTTTTGAGCTATAATTACCGTCAATACCATAAAAATGGTTGTCGGAAAACTTCTCTGGAGTCATTGAAGTATGGTACTTAACAGTATTATTAAATTTTCCATTTTCAGAAACATAGCTAAATTCCAAGCCTGCGTTCCTGGAGTACTCATTTTCGGTAACAGTACTGGTAGCCTGTCTATTGATAAAAATTCCTTTAATTACAGACCGATTCAATACTTTTTGCTGAAAGGCCCCAACAGCATAATTCTGGGCCGCATATTCTCCTTCTTCTTTGGTCTGAACGTCCATAATCCCTATTCTAAGGTTTTGGTTCACATTCCCTGTTAACCTACCCCCATATGTAATTGGAACACTCTCTCCTTCCATTATCCCAACTTTCCTAGAGAAGAACGGCTTAATATCATAGCTTCCAAAATTTGAGAAGATATCGCTATTCTCCAGAAAGAAGTTACGTTGCTCTGGTAAAAAAATATCGAACCTACTAATGTTCGTTACTTCCTGGTCCACATCTGCATTAGAAAAATCGGGGAATAAGGTCAGGTCGAGATTTAGACTACTGGTAAGGGCAATTTTTACATCCCCGCCTACTTCAAAATTAGTATTTGCGTTGATTTGTTCGTCATCTTCAAAATTCCGAAGAGAGGAAGTAGTTGTATATGGATTAAAAATAAAGCTGCCCGGAGCTTTCTCCGGTGCAACATCCCATTCCAATGATCCCATATAATTCATGCTTATTCCATTAAAATTTACTGGAACATGAGACCATGAGGTGTACGCATTATTCTGTTTGTCTCCCCTGATAAAATTGATGCCCCAGAATCTTTGATTTGGATTATATCTTAAGGTTTTGAAGGGAATGGAAATTTCGGCCAACCAAAACCCGTCATGTTGTGTGACTTTGGAATCCCATTTGTTATCCCAATTTTCTGAACTCCAAGTTTGAGATCCCTCTATTAATAAACTTGCCTCCAATTCTGCACCTCCGGCAGTTACCCCAAACATAAAACCACTCTGCTTGGAGCTTACTGGGTCCAATACAAGGGTAAAATTATCACTGCCCCAATAATCATCCACATTATCCCTAACCAAGGATTGTATAATTCGTTCTTCGGTATCATAGCATTTGGCCAAAACATATATATTGGCATCATCATAAGTGACCCTAACCTCAGTTTGGTTTTCAGCAAGGCCTGTATCATTGGGCCAACGATTATTGCACTCTGCCACAGTCTTATGCCCTTCCCATTCATTTATTCCCATACTACCATCCAATACCACTGGAATGGATGCCTTTTTTATGGAATAACTAAAAGGTTCATCGATATCTCCTCCTGCATATTGAGAGTAACCAATAAGTGGAAGACAAATAAGAAATAATAGAAGGGCATTTTTCATAAGACTGTCCGTTTTTTGATGATAGCCCAAATTAATGTTGCTTTAAGACAATTATCAAGACAATTTTGTGAATGACCCCCTTCGCAAAGGATATGACGTTTAACATTGGTTTGATGCCGAAAAGTCAATAAATAATGCTGTTAAAGACGTCGAAATGTCGTTCGCCCCTTTTTTAAGGAATGATTAACAAAACAGGTCTTAAGAATATATAAGTTCTCCTAAAAGGGAGCTGTTCCAAAATTTAAAATAAGTGTATTGCAATTAATGGGGATACGTCCGTAATGCCTCCAGTGCTAGGGAACGATAATTCCTTCCAATGGGAAGTTCTCGGCCATTAATCTCAACCATAATATTGTTGAAGGCCGTTATTTTGGTAAGTGAGATTATAAAAGAGCGGTGTATTCTTATAAAATGCTGTTTGGGAAGCTTTTCTCCCAAATAGCTAATACGCTGGGTGGTAATTACTTCCCTGTCCTGCAAACGAATAATGACCTTGTCATTTAAACTCTCCAAATACTGGATACTTCCCAGGTCCAATTTAATAACTTTACGATCTGCCTTAATATAAAGAAATTCCTGCTCAGTTAGAATTGTGGTTTCCGTTTTCGATGCTTCCAATTCCTCCTTGTTTACATCCAGTTGCTGCCCATTAAGATATTTGTTCGCCTTAGATATTGTCTTCAGGAATCGGGTAAGTGAAATAGGTTTTAAAAGATAGTCTATGGCATCCAATTCAAAAGCTCTAATGGCAAAATCCCTGTAAGCAGTGGTAAAAACGACCAAGGGTGGATGCTTTATAGATTCAATAAGCTCCAATCCACTAAGTTTGGGCATCTTAATGTCTAAAAACACCAATTGAATATTTCCTTTCTGTATATGTTCAAAAGCCTCCAAGGCATTAGAACAACTTGCCACAACTTCCAATTGATCTATCTGCTCGGCATAGTTTACCAACACATTTCTGGCCAAAGGCTCATCGTCTACAATGATGCATTTAATTTTATTGGACATTTTCGTTCATCATTAAATTAGATACAGCACTTAAATCTAAGTTCAACTTTACCAAAAAACTATCCTCTTCCTCTAAAATTTTAAGCTCATATTTCTCAGGAAAAAAGAGGTC
Source organism: uncultured Flavobacteriaceae bacterium (assembly GCA_964194835.1). Classification (GTDB taxonomy): domain Bacteria; phylum Bacteroidota; class Bacteroidia; order Flavobacteriales; family Flavobacteriaceae; genus CAXMOE01. Next base: position 6,354 of record CAXMOE010000131.1, read on the forward strand.
CAATCGTCGTTTCACATTGTTAAGGCCAATATTTTTATCTCCGTCCAGACTTTCCTTGGATTGAAGTTGTGCCCTACTATTCTCTACCATAAACACCAACTTATCCTTTAGCAGTTTCAGGTCTATATTTATCCAAGAATCATTGATCTCGTTATCCGCGCCATGTTTGAAGGCATTTTCAACAAAGGGTAATAACAACAATGACGGAATAAGTGTTTCTTTGTCATCAATTGATTGGGAAACATTAATACTTAGGTTGTCGCCATATCGTATGCGTTCCAAAGCGACTAAATTCATCAATTGTTCCCACTCCCTCCCAATTGAAATAAATCGCTCGTTGCACTCATAAAGCATATAATCCAAAAATTTTGAAAGGCCCAGTACAACTTCCGGTGTCTTTTTGGATTGGGATAGTGATAAGGAGTATATACTATTGAGCGTATTGAACAAAAAATGGGGGTGGATCTGTGCCTTTAAAAATTTAAGTTCTGTGGCTATTTTTTCCTTTTCCAGCTCCTTGTTGATCTTGTCTTTTTGATAATAGAACAATTGCAGTTTAATGGCCATGGCCACAAAAACCGGGGAATACACCCCAACCAAAGCGTTTAGAATCTTAGGAAAATACAGCATTGGTACCTTCCAATGTTCCTTTTCAGGGTTAAACCAGTGATAAAGATATGTCCAGGCCATATACCTATATATCAAGGCCATAGTGAGCGCCAAAACTAATGACCATACTATATAGTGTACGGTTTTCTTTGGATAAAGATACTTGGGCATTAAGTAATAGAGCGTAATATAGGTAGGGATGATCTTCCAAGGTAAAAGAAATACCAACTGCTGGAATTGCTCCCAGTATTGATCATCATAACTCCCCCACATTAAGGTGTAGAGTGCAACATAGCCTACCCAAAATAGTATATGGTAGTATATTCTATTTTTACTACTTAAAATCCTGTCTATCATTCCTGTCCATACTCCTTAAATTGTAGGTAAAATTACTAAAACCCATTCAAGTTTTAAAATAGTTGAACCAAACGACAGTCTTTAGCCTGCTAAAGTCGTAATTAACCCTGTTAATGTTTAAATAAGTTTGAGGAACTAATTAATAAATATGGCTAATACCCTTACAAAGTAGTATTAAACACTCTTTTAATGATAATAAATTAATGGTAAGTGTTAGATAAGTTTCTTTGGTCTTTGTTATTATTTTAATTTAATTGCCTCATTATACGCTCTATCTACACCCTTCATCCAATCCGCAATTGATTCGACAATCAGTAAATCAGGAACTATGTATTCCCGATCGTCAAGTGGATTTGTGTGAGACCACCTTCCTCTAGATAAAAGCACATCTACATCAATATTT
>CAXMOE010000132.1:0-7669 GCA_964194835.1 uncultured Flavobacteriaceae bacterium
CCATCTTCCAGGGTCTCTTCCATCAGACCGTTGGAAAGCACGGCCAGAACCATACGATCCAGGCCAATTGATGTTTCGACCACGTAGGGCGTAAAACTTTCCTCGGTTTGGGTATCGTAGAATTGCAGCTTTTTGCCTGAGAATTTCTCGTGGGCGGCTAAATCGAAATCGGTTCGGGAATGGATCCCCTCCAGTTCCTTGAACCCAAATGGGAATTTAAATTCTATGTCCGTGGCTCCATCTGCGTAGTGAGCCAATTTTTCATGATCGTGGAATCTATAATTCTCTTTTCCCAATCCAAGTGATAAATGCCACTTCATTCGTTGTTCCTTCCACTTTTCATACCATTCCTTCTGCGAGCCAGGACGGATAAAAAATTGCATCTCCATCTGTTCAAACTCCCGTTGACGAAAATTAAACTGTCTCGCCACAATTTCATTTCTGAATGCCTTCCCAATTTGTGCAATGCCAAACGGGATTTTCATACGTCCTGTCTTTTGGACATTTAAAAAATTAACAAATATTCCCTGAGCAGTTTCTGGACGTAAATACAAATCCATTGCGCTATCTGCCGAGGCCCCCAATTTGGTGCCAAACATAAGATTGAACTGTTTTACCTCTGTCCAATTCTTAGATCCAGAAACTGGACAAACAATTTCAAGTTCCTCTATCAATCTTTTAACATCGGCCAAGTCCTCGTCTTCCAAGGATTTTCCCAATCTTTTTAATATGACAGAAGCCTTTTCTTGATATTCAACTACGCGGGTGTTTGTGGATAGGAACTGTTCTTTATCAAAGGTATCCCCAAACCGTTTCGCGGCTTTGGCCACCTCCTTGTCTATTTTTGCTTCAATTTTGGCCACATGATCTTCTACCAAAACATCGGCCCTATATCTTTTCTTAGAATCTTTGTTATCTATTAATGGGTCATTGAAGGCATCTACATGGCCCGAGGCCTTCCAGGTGGTCGGATGCATCAGTATAGCGGCATCGATACCCACAATATTTCCATTCATCTGAACCATGGCCTTCCACCAATATTCCTTGATGTTATTTTTTAGCTCAGCCCCGTTCTGTGCATAATCATAAACGGCGCTTAAACCATCGTAAATTTCGCTGGATTGGAATACATATCCATATTCCTTTGCATGGGATATAACCTTTTTAAAATTGTCTTCTTGTTTTGCCATTTGGCAAAAATAGAATTTTAGCCTAAAAGGAGGTAATTTATTTTAACAGAAATTCAGTAGAGGCAAGTAATCTTTCGTCCTCAAAGACATTAAGTGTATAAGTTCCATCAATTAATGAACCCGATGGAATGGTAATTACGTCACAGATATTGATTTCCTTTCCCATAAAAATAAGCTCTACCCTCTTACTATAGGTATTTCCATTAACTGATATAGTATTGGCATTATTCTCAATGATTTCCTTGTTTGGACCCAGAAATTGGAAGTAAAGTACTCTTTCCTCATTGTAGGCATTGGGATTTCCACCTATTGTTACACAGCCTCTTAATTTCTCTATTGTAGAAGCTTTATTGGTTTTAATCGGCTTACTGCCACGTATTCTAAAACCACTGCCTTCAGCGTTTTGAAGTTTTAAATAATTTTTGGTCTTTAACTCTCGATTAAGCTGCTGGTTTTTCCTTCTTAACAAAGCTTCCGCTTCCGCTAGGGAAGTACTGGTTCCCCTTAATTCATCAATCAATTTAGTGGTTTCCTCAAACTTATCTGCCAACAGCATATTGTTATACTTAAGGAAGTTGTTCTTTAACTTAAGACTATCGTGTTTGGACTCCAATTCCTGTAGTTCTTTTTTGTATTCTCTTAATTTAGTAACCGTAAAGTTTAATCTACCCACAGAATCCAATAATTCCTGTACACGGTATCTGGAATCCTGAAGTTCTATTTCATTTACCTCGTTTAGTGCAGAAAGCCTGTCTACATCGGCTTTCATCAAGGTTAAGTCCTTTACCAATATCCCTTTTTCCTGTTCTAAGAAATCTATTTGACTTTTGGATTGCGCATAACTATAATAAAAGGCAATAAGCACACCTATTATTACAGCGACCAAAGCAGCAAGGATTATTTTATAATTGAATTTGTTATCTTGAACATCCATCCAATAAGTGGTGATTTAAGTAGGTTAAAAAATTAAGAATTTGTTCCGTCCTAAGCTATCAAATATACTAAATGATATCAACACCATCCTACTGCCTATGGCGTGTTTTGGATGTAATGCACATTTGCATAAAGGTGAACGATTATTGTGTACCGTTTGTCGAAATCAGTTACCATTCACCGAGTACAGTTTTATCGATGAAAACCCAATTGATCGCATTTTTTACGGCAGAGTGAATATAAAAAAGGCAAATTCCTTTCTTTTTTTCATCGAAAATGGCATCGTAAAAAATATGATACACCATTTAAAATACAAAAACCAAAAATTGGTTGGCGAATTTTTGGGAGAATGGTACGGACAACTGTTAAAAAAAAGCGGCACCCTTGACCATATAGATATTATTATTCCGGTACCATTGCATAAACGAAAGCAAAGAAAAAGGGGGTACAATCAGGTGTCCCTGTTTGGAAAACGTTTGGCTCACCATCTTAATGCTGAATTCAAAGAAAATATCCTTACAAAAACTGCCAATACTAAAACCCAGACCAACAAATCCAGAATATACAGATGGCAGAACAACCAGGCTCTTTATACCATAACGGACAGTGCTTTGCTAAAGAACAAAAATATACTGTTGGTAGATGACGTCTTAACCACGGGAGCCACTTTGGAAGCATGTGCCTTGGCATTACAGAAGACAGAACAAATTAACATCTATATTGCAACGATGGCTGTTGTATCTTAATTTTACAATTCTGCAAATTAGTTGTTTCTTTGTGATATAGACTTTGTCATTGCTATGGTGAGACGTATTTTAGGCTGTGTGTTTTTTATTTTTATGGTTCTTGCCTTCCTGCAGTGTGCCAGGCGAGGAAACCCATCAGGAGGGCCAAAGGACATTACTCCTCCCAAACTGGTTAAGGCCGATCCTGAAAATATGACCGTCAATTTTAAAGCGAATACAATACGACTCTATTTTGATGAATATATCAAATTGGCAGATGTCCAAAATCAACTTATTGTATCTCCCCCATTAAAATATGCTCCACAGATAAAGCCCCAGGGCTCCGCCAATAAATATGTGGAAATCATTTTTAAAGACACCCTAAAGAAGAACACAACCTATACTCTCAATTTTGGACAGAGTATAGTTGACAACAACGAAGGAAACCCCAATAGCTTTTTGAGCTATGTGTTTTCGACAGGAACTTACATAGATTCATTAACGGTCTCAGGAGTTGTAAGAGATGCTTTTAATAAGGATGCGGATACGTTTATAAGCGTAATGTTGTATGAGATTGATAGTAGTTTCACAGATTCGACAATTTATAAAAAGCCTCCAAATTATATTACGAACACCTTGGACAGTACCACTATTTTCCGTTTAAAGAATTTAAAGGCAGGGAACTATTCGATAGTGGCCATAAAGGATGCAGGGAAAAATAATTTGTTCGACCAAAATACGGACAAAATAGGCTTCTATAATGACACGATTTCTGTGCCAACAGATTCTATATTCTTGCTTACCCTATTCAATGAAATCCCCGACTACAGTGTTGCTGTTCCTAATTTTGTAACGGAAAACCGTATTATTTTCGGATACCAAGGAGAACCAAACATTGCAATTGAGCCTTTAACGATATTACCCGACTCTGTACGGACAATAATCACTAAAGAACGGGAAACGGATACATTAAACTATTGGTTTACAGCTTTTGAGATAGACTCCATTATATTTAAAGTCACCAATGAAAAGCTAAATGTAATCGACACCTTTACAGTAAAGACCCGTAAAGTAGGTCTGGATTCCCTAGTTCTTACCCCAAACAAAAGAAGTAGCTTAAATTTTGAAGACCCCTTTTATATATCTGCTAATACACCTATTTCGAGCATAGATACTTCCAATATCCGTATTATTAGAAGAGATTCGACAAAAGTGAAATTCAACGCTGACCTGGATAGTGTCAATAATAAAATTGATATTAAGTTTGACTTAGAACCCAACGAACAATATGGTGTTGCCCTTTTACCAGGGGCAATTGTCGACTTTTTTGATGCTACAAACGACACATTGGTCTATAGGCTCTCTACCAAAAGTTATGCAGATTATGGAAACCTGCGGTTAACTGTAGCCGGAAATGCAAGATATCCGTTGATTCTACAATTAACCAAGGAATCAGGGGAGATGGTACGGGAAATTTATGCTGAGAAGCCCATAAAGTTTGAGTTTAATAACTTGGAACCCTCAAAATACCTCGTTCGTGCAATCTTTGACACCAACGGTAACGGCAAATGGGATACGGGCAATTATCTTAAAAAAGCACAGCCCGAACAGGTAACCTACTATCCACAGCTTATAGAAGTACGTGCCAATTGGGAATTGGAACAATCATTTATTATTTCAGATTAAAAAGATCTCTATCCTCCAAAAATTTCAACCCATCCCTTGTAGTGTCGAGATGTTCTTTGTTTAAAGTTACATAAAGTATGGTATCCTCTTCAGAGAACACCAATTGTTCCCCCAAGGAGTCGTAAACGGCTGAATGTCCAATATATTCATGTCCGCTATTGTCCTGTCCTACCCTGTTAACCCCAATACAATAGGCCATATTTTCTATTGCTCTCGCTTTTAACAAGGTATCCCATGCATTTATTCTTGGTTTGGGCCAATTGGCAACGTAGAGTAAAATATCGTAGCCTTCCATATTCCTTGCCCACACTGGAAAACGCAGATCATAACAAATTAAGGGGCATATTGAAAAGCCCTTATATTCAACAATTAATTTTTCTTGCCCCGCCTTGTATACCTTATCTTCCCCAGCTAAGGTAAAGGTATGGCGCTTATCATAATGATGATAGTCGCCACTTGGCTCCACAAAAAATAAGCGATTGGTATAACTTCCATTTTCCATAAAAGGAATACTCCCAACTATTGCTGCTGCTTTTTGCTTGGCGGTATGCATCATCCAGGCCAATGTTTTTTCCCCTTCCTTAGTTTCAACTGCATGGGGTGTCATTGTAAAACCTGTATTGAACATTTCGGGCAGTATAATAAGATCTGTTCCTTTCGAAATAGCATCTATTTTCAATGAAAAATTTTCCCGATTCTGTTCTGGGTTTTCCCAAGCCAACGAAGACTGTACCAAAGCAACTTTTAGTTCAACGGACATATTCCAATGTTTGGTTTAAACAAATTACATGTTTTAATTATCTTCCAATAAAGCGATCAAAGTAGGGATTCCCTGTATTTTGGCATGATCAAGAGCTGTATTACCTCTAGCATCCTTAGTGGTTTGACAAGCTCCGTGGGCAATAAGCATTTTTGCTATTTCCTCGCGATTGAAAGTAGCCGAATAAATAAGGCAGGTTGCTCCCATTGCATTACTTTCATTTACATTGGCTCCTTTATCAATCAATTTTTTTGCAATTTCAGTATACCCTTTGAAACATACGCCCATTAGAGCAGTATTACCAGAGGCATCTTTCTCATCTATTTTGACTCCTTGATCCAACAATAAATTTACAATGTGTGCATGGTCGTAATAAGTAGCCAATATTAACGGAGTGGAACCCCTATCATCTTTGGAATTTACCAGTTCTGGTTCAATAGCAATTAGTTCTTCCACTTTAGCCAAATCCCCATTTCTAATTTCGTTGAAAAAAGTGTTCTTAATGTCTTCCATTAAATTAAATGTATAAAAAAACTGTCTCATCATGATGATAGGGATGTGACAGTTTTCTATTGGTCTATGTTTAAAATCAATAATCTGCCATACAGCGCTGAAATCAAACTAAGTCGAAACGGTCGAGGTTCATAACCTTAGTCCATGCAGACACAAAATCCTGCACGAACCGCTCTTTTGAGTCCTCACACCCATAGACTTCAGCAATGGCCCTTAGCTCTGAATTGGAGCCAAAAATAAGATCTACCCGGGTTCCAACCCATTTGACTTCGCCCGTAGTACGATTACGACCTGCAAATATGTCTTCTTTATCAGAAGTCGCCTCCCACTTGGTGCTTAAATCAAGCAAATTAACAAAAAAGTCATTGGTAAGTGACCCTAAGCGTTCCGTAAAAACACCATGATGAGACTGATTATGATTCACATCAAGCACACGCATACCGCCAACAAGAACTGTCATTTCAGGTGCGGTTAGCGTCATCAGTTGAGATTTATCAACCAACAATTCTTCTGCCGATATGGTATATTGCTTTTTTTGGTAATTACGGAACCCATCTGCTACTGGCTCTAGAACAGTGAAGGATTCAACATCGGTTTGTTCTTGTGAAGCATCGGTGCGTCCTGGTGTACAGGGTACCGTTATATCATGACCGGCATTCTTGGCAGCCTGCTTGATACCTGCATTTCCGCCCAGCACAATTAAATCGGCAAGTGAAACAATCTTACTTCCAGACTGAGCATCGTTGAATTCTTTTTGGATTCTTTCAAGAGTATCCAACACTTTCGATAATTGAGCTGGATTGTTCACTTCCCAATCTTTCTGTGGTGCAAGACGAACGCGTGCACCATTGGCGCCACCACGTTTATCTGATCCACGGAAGGTTGAAGCTGATGCCCATGCGGTAGCTACTAATTCAGATACAGACAGACCCGAAGATAGGATATTATTCTTTAATACAGCGATGTCTCCATTAGTAATCAGTTCATGCGTAACAGCTGGAATAGGGTCTTGCCAGATTAGCTCTTCATTAGGCACCTCCGGGCCAATATAGCGTGTAATCGGGCCCATATCACGGTGCGTTAACTTGAACCAAGCACGTGAGAAAGCGTCTGCGAACTCATCCGGGTTCTCATAGAAACGTCTTGAGATTTTCTCATAGGCAGGATCTTCAATTAAGGAGAGATCGGTCGTCAACATAATTGGCGTGTGACTTTTTGAAGGGTCGTGGGCATCTGGTACTGTTCCTTCACCGGCGCCACCTTTTGGTTTCCACTGATGCGCACCTGCCGGACTCTTCGTGAGTTCCCATTCATAACCGAATAAATTCTCAAAGAAATTATTGCTCCATTTTGTTGGAGTTGTGGTCCAGGTACCTTCAAGTCCACTGGTAATCGTGTCACCTGCATTTCCTGTTCCAAAGGTGTTTTTCCAGCCAAGGTTTTGTTCCTCAATACCAGCCGCCGCAGGCTCTCTATCAACGTACTTATCCGGGTCGGCAGCACCGTGCGTCTTACCAAAGGTATGCCCTCCCGCAATTAAAGCTACAGTTTCTTCATCATTCATAGCCATACGTCCAAAAGTTTCTCTTATGTCATAAGCAGCCGCAACAGGATCAGGATTTCCGTTTGGCCCTTCTGGATTCACGTAGATTAGACCCATCTGAACGGCACCAAGAGGATTCTCGAGTTCACGGTCACCTGTATAGCGCTTGTCCCCCAACCACTCAGCTTCAGAACCCCAATAGACATCCTCTTCGGGTTCCCAAACATCCTCACGGCCTCCAGCGAAGCCAAAGGTTTCAAATCCCATAGATTCTAGGGCACAATTGCCAGCGAGAATCATTAAGTATGCCCATGAAAGT
>CAXMOE010000133.1:0-7646 GCA_964194835.1 uncultured Flavobacteriaceae bacterium
AAACCGCCATTAAATATGTTGATCGATTTTTAATGTTTTATATACAAACTGCTCCACCCCTCACAAGAACGGCAGCTTGGCTGGATAAATTGGAGGGAGGGATAGACTACGTAAAAGATGTTGTGATCAATGATTGCCTAGGTATGGTTGATGAATTGGATAAAGGAATGCAGCATTTGGTAGACACTTATAAATGTGAATGGAAGGAAGTCGTTGAAAATCCGGAATTAAGAGCTCGATATTCACACTTTGTAAATACCGAAGAGGAAGATGAAACCATTGAATTTGTTTCCTTAAGGGAGCAGAAAATGCCTAAGGCCTGGGCTTGATGCTAATTACCAATTATAACAAAATACAGATATGATGATCAACTTATTGCAAAACTATACCAGCATAACAGAGGAAGAAGTCGCAGTTTGGTACAAGGCTGCGGAAATTTCTAAATTTCCCAAAAATGGGGGAGCATGTGTTAAATACAGGGAAAAGCAGATTGCCGTATTTAATTTTACCCGTGAGGGGAAATGGTATGCGTGTCAAAATCTATGTCCACATAAGATGGAGATGGTATTATCCAGGGGCATGATCGGAGAAGAAAAGGGGGAGCCCAAAGTGGCCTGCCCCTTGCATAAAAACACTTTTTCCCTAAAAACAGGGGAAAACCTTAATGGAAGTATAGAAGCCATTGCCACTTATCCGGTTAAAGTTGAGAATGGTTTTGTGTATATTGGTTTTTCTGAATAGCTTTGGAGTAAACCCAAAGAAAAATGGCAGCTTCCGATAAATTACTCAAAGCCTTCCGACTTTTTGATGAGGCTAACAATAAGGACCCAAATATAGTCCTATTTCAAGGCAAGGAATACTCCAAAGAATTGCTCTATGCTATTCGCATGACAAATAGGTTAAACGAATTCGCTCCAGACGCCTCTGAACCTCTACAGTTAACGGCCCGTTGCCAACATATCTGTAGATGGGAGATTCCCCGGGAATCTTACGAAATGAATAGGGTTGGGTATTTAAAGTGGCGTCAAGACCTGAAAACGTTCCATGCCGAAAAAGCGGCTAAAATATTGGAAGAGGTGGGATGCGGACAGCAAACCATAGATCAGGTGACCTTTCTTTTGGAGAAGAAACAACTAAAAAAAAATGAAGACACCCAGACCTTGGAAGATGTGATCTGTTTGGTTTTTTTGGAGTTTTATTTTGAACCTTTTGCCAAGAAATACTCCGAGGAAAAGTTGGTGAATATCCTTCAAAAAACATGGCGAAAGATGTCGGACAAGGGACATCAGGCTGCCTTGCAATTGCCCTTATCCAAGGCTTCTTTAGAGCTTGTAGGCAAGGCGCTTCAAGGCTAAAGCCCTATCTTAATGGACTAAATTTAGGAAACAAGGCCCATAACGTACATTTATCAAAAATGACCAATGCCAATCGAGATAAAAGGATAATTACTTTTGGATTGTAAATATTATTTGGATGAACAGCAATAAGTTACAGCAACCTTTGGATACCGAGACCTTTCAAAGGATGCGTAAATGGTACATAATTGCGCTGGCCAGTATAGCGTTGACCATTATAGTTGCACAAATACTCATTCAAGGTCATTTAAATTCCCAATTAGATGATTCCCGGGTAATAAATGTTGCTGGAAGGCAAAGGGCCTATAGTCAAAAACTGGTAAAAGAGGTGCTGTTGCTAAAGGGATCACTAGAGACAACGCAAAAGCAAGTAATTACTTCGGAAATTCAAAAGACCTTAGCTGTTTGGAAGGAATCCCATCGTGCTTTACAATTCGGAAATGAAGCACTTGGTCTCCCCATAGAGGACAATGCGGAAATTTTGGCACTTTTCCAACAAATAAGCCCACACCACACTACCATGGTACATGCAGTGGAAGAAGTGCTCTCCCTATTGGCAAACCAAGATGATGTGTTACCGGAGAACTTTCAAAACAATGTCACCGTTCTTTTACAAAACGAAGGAACGTTTCTATATTTAATGGATACCATTGTAAATGAATATGATGACCGCAGTAAAGCGCAGCTACAAAACTTAAAATACAAGGAATATCTTTTATTGGCATTTGCGCTTTTGATATTGTTTTTGGAAATGCTGTTTATTTTTAGACCGTTATCTATCCAGATCCGTAAGACCATCAAAAACTTGATGGAAAGTCAACAAAAATCCGATATCAATGCACAGGAAATAAAAACACTCTTTGCTGAAAAGGAAAAGTCCTTGCAAGAACTTCAGGAGCTGAATTTTGTAATAGATAATGCGGCGCTATTTGCAAGTGCAAAAAATGATGGTAGCGTTGTTTTTATATCCAAAAAGTTTTTGGAACTTCTTGGGTATACCGAGCACGATCTGAACAAACCCCTATCCGAAATACTCACGACAGACGAAGGACAGCAACAATACCTCAGGGAAGTATTAAGAAGCAATCGGAAGAACATACGCACAGAGGAAATTAAAATAAAGACAGTAAAGGGCGTTGACCTCTGGTTGGACATGTCAATTATTCCCATGCACCAATCCAGCATGCATCAAAGTATATTAATTCTTTGCTCAGATATTACCGAACGTAAAAAGACCCAATCTAAAGTAGAACAGTTGACCAAGCAGAACTATGAGGAAAGTATTCGACAAAAACAATTGCAGGCCAGTCAGATTGTTGAAGGGCAAGAAGAGGAACGCAAGCGCATTGCCAAGGATATCCACGATGGAATAGGGCAGATGTTGACTGCGCTTAAATTCAACATAGAATCGATTAATCTGGAAAATAAGGAGAAGACCAAGGAAAAGATTACCTATTTAAAAAACCTTGCCTCAGATTTGATCAAAGGGGTGCGGACGGCTACTTTTAACCTTACCCCACCGGAACTGAGCGACCACGGCATTTTCCCTGCACTCCAAAAAATGACTGTAGAACTTAGCAAACTGACCGGGAAGAATATCCTTTTTGAAAACAAGACCGACGAAAATATTAGATTTAATTCATTGGCGGAGACCAATATTTATAGAGTGGTGCAAGAAGCCGTCAATAATGCCATAAAATATGCAGATGCCAATTATATTTTGGTGACCATTAATTATACCGATGATATTTTAAGTGTGGTCATTGATGATGACGGAAAAGGATTTGACGATTCCATTTTTGGCAAAGTGCCCAAGCATAACAGTGAAGGGGGTATGGGGCTCTTTTTTATGAAAGAACGGATAAGCTATATCAATGGGCGTTTGTTCATTAATTCGGTACCTGGAAAGGGTACAAGAGTGACTATTAATTACAGAACAGAAAATAAATCGGTTTTATATGGAGCGGAATGAACTGTATCCCATTTTTTTGAAAGTTTCCCAGTTGAATATACTTATCGTGGGGGGTGGAAATGTTGCCTTGGAAAAATTAACCTTTTTACTGAAATCGAGTCCCAATGCAAAGGTACACATGGTTGCATTGGAATTTTTGGATGCCACCTTGGAGTTGGCACAAAAACATGGCGTGGTCACCATTATGGATGCGTACCATGAACGCTTTCTGGAAGGTAGGCATATGGTTATTGCCACTACCGACAATGTTGTTGTAAATGAACAGGTGTACCGCGACTGTAGGGCCCGAAACATCTTGGTGAATGTTGCAGATAATCCTCCCTTCTGTGATTTTTATATGGGAGGTATCGTGACCAAGGGCAATGTGAAAGTGGCGATTTCAACCAATGGAAAATCACCTACCACTGCCAAACGTTTGCGCCAATTTTTTGAAGATGTTATCCCGGACAATATTGACGATCTGGTAAAAAATCTAAATACATACCGAAAGACAATTAAGGGCGATTTTGAAGAAAAAGTTGAAACATTGAACGAGTTTACCAAAGGACTGGTGGGCAACAACAAAAAAGATAAAAATTGAGTTCTAAAAAATATATGGTTTCGGTAGAAGAAGCACTGCAATTGGTTAAGAAGAGCCCCTTGGTCACAAAAACCTCCCGAATCCCGATTTTGGAAGCATTGGATTGTATTACAGCAAAAGATATCTATTCCCCGGTAGATTCCCCGCCATTCAGACAATCTGCCATGGATGGATATGCCCTTCGAATTCACAATAGCAATCAATATTCCGTAGTCGGTGAAATAAAAGCTGGGGATAGCCAACAAATACACTTGCAACCAGGGGAGGCAGTTCGGATATTTACCGGGGCCATGGTCCCTGATACTGCGAATAGCGTGGTAATGCAAGAGAAGGTAGATTACAGTGGAAAAACTATTGAGCTAAAAGAAAAAAATATTGAGGGTAGCAATATAAGACCCTGTGGCGAACAACTTAAAAAAGGGGAACTGGCATTGAAAAGCGGAACAAAACTTACCCCACCAGGGCTAGGATTTCTGGCCGCAATGGGCATGACAGTTGCTGAGGTGCACACAAAGCCAAAGGTGGGTATTGTGATTACCGGTAATGAGTTGGCAGAGGGGGGAAGACCATTAAAAACTGGACAAATTTATGAATGCAATTCCCTCATGTTGCAAGCCGCACTGAGCCAAATGGGAATTTACAAGACCAAAATCTATACCACCAAGGATGATTTTCAGGGTTGTTGTGACGTATTGGAAACAGCCATGGAAGAAAACGATCTACTGCTCATAAGTGGCGGTATTTCAGTTGGGGACCATGACCATGTATACGATGCCTTGAAAGCATTGGAAGTGGAGACTCTTTTTTATAAGGTAAAGCAAAAGCCGGGCAAACCATTACTTTTTGGAAAGAAAGGGGATAAGTTGATCTTTGCACTACCGGGTAATCCAGCTTCAACCTTGACCTGTTTTTATATTTATGCCTATCCTGCACTGCAAATGGCAATGGGACATGGTCCAGGGGGTATTGAAAGACAACATTATCCCGTGACCACTACTATTAATAATACCCTAGGTAGGGCACAATTTTTAAAGGCAAAGGTTCATAAGAATGGGGTGGACATATTGGAGGGACAAAGTTCAGCCATGTTACAATCGTATGCGGTGGCAAATGCCTTGGTCTATATCCCGGCTTCTCAAGCAAACGTTCCTAAAGGGAGTATAGTAGAGATCTTACCGCTTCCCAATATCTAAACAGTATTCAGGATTGGTGATTTTACAAATATCGTTATATCTTTGAAGATATATCGATGACAATATGTATTCCATAAAAAGTAGAATTTGGATCGAGACCAAAAATGGCCCTTTCCTAGGAGAAGGCCGAGTGCGTCTGCTTAAAGCAATTCAAGAAACGGGATCCTTGAGTAAGGCTGCCAAAACTTTGGAGATGTCTTATAAAAAGGCATGGCACTTGGTAGATAGCATCAATAAATCGGCTTCAGAACCATTGACCATCAGTAATAAAGGTGGAAAAGGTGGGGGTGGTCTCACCCTAACAGATTACGGATTGAAAATGATAACAGCCTTTGAGCATTTAAATCACCGCTGTTGGGATTTTCTAGATGAGGAATTCCAAAAATTTAAGTTTTAAACCATATATATCTTCCGGATGGAAAATAAAAAAATAAAAAATGTATTTGTACAAGGGGCTATATCACCTGACTTTATAGCCCAGTCTATCAGCCACCATCAATCCAAGACCCAAATAGGGGCCCACGATATATTTTTGGGCCAGGTAAGGGCGGATAATGTAGATGGTAAAACCGTAAGCGCTATTGTGTATAGTGCTTATGAGGAAATGGCAAATCTAAAGTTTCATGAAATACGAGAGGCCACTTTCGAAAAGTTCAACCTGAGTTGTATGCATATTTATCACAGCATGGGTGCTGTAAAAGTGGGGGAAATATGCTTGTTTGTCTTTGTATCTTCCCCACATAGAAAAGAGGTATTCAATGCCCTACATCATGTAGTGGAGGAAATAAAGACCCAGGTCCCAGTCTTTGGAAAAGAACTTTTTGAGGATGATAGTTACCAATGGAAAGTTAATAATTGATCTATGGTAGATATTACACATAAAAACACGACACTTCGTTCCGCTATTGCGCAGGCTGTTGTTCAGGTAAGTTCACAAGACACTATAGATGCTATTAGGAACAATTCGGTTCCCAAGGGCGATGTATATGCAATGAGCAGGGCGGCAGGTTTGTTGGGCGTTAAAAAAACCGCAGATTTACTTCCCGACTGTCATCCTATGCCTATTGAATATACAGATATTGCATATGAGGTCAACGGATTGCAAATCCAGATTTTAGTTACCGTAAAGACAATTTATAAAAGTGGGGTCGAAGTAGAGGCCATGCATGGGGCAAGTATTGTTGCCCTGAACATGTACGATATGCTAAAACCCATAGATAAAGGAGTGGAAATATATCATATCAAACTTTTGGAAAAAAGAGGCGGGAAATCCGATTATAAAGATGCATTTACCAAACAATTAAAGTTTGCTGTTATAGTTTGTTCGGATACGATTTCTGCAGGAAAGAAAGAAGACAGGGCAGGTAAGGCCATCATTGATAAATTAAAGGCCTTTGAGTTACAGGCTTCATATTATGAAGTCATCCCGGATGAAATAGAGGAGATCCAGCAAAAAGCCGAGGCCTTTGTTGCCGATGGAATCGATGTGATTATTTATACGGGGGGTACAGGACTTTCCAAAAGGGATGTAACCACTGAGGCGCTGTTGCCCTTACTGGACAGAAGAATTCCAGGGGTAGAAGAGGCCATTAGAAAATACGGTCAGGATCGTATGCCGTATTCTATGCTTTCACGTAGTGTAGCAGGAACCATAAAAGATACCCTTGTGTTGGCATTGCCAGGGTCTACCAATGGCGCCAGTGAATCTATGGACGCTATTTTCCCACATATCCTGCATAGTTTTAAAATGTTTAGTGGAGGAAAGCATTAAGGAGTAATTACACTATTTAAGTAGGCAATTAAAGCATTTATTATTTTCGGCTGGCCCAAATTTCGTGTAAAGGATCTCCTTTGCTGCTTTTGCCGCTATGGTACCAATCGTCCCCATTGATTCTATAGGTAAAATGTAAGTCATTCCCAACTCTTGAATTGTCCCTGGAGAAAAAACCGATTTGCTCTATATATTTGTTGTCCTTCGATGTAAAACTGCCACCACCAGTGCCAAAAAACTGAAAGGTCTCCGTATTGAAGGCAATCCATTGAAAGTGTCCTCTCCATAAAAATTTCATGGTTTTTCGCGGCCTGCTTATATCCCGTCTCTTTTCACCGGCATCGGTTACCCGGCCGGCCATTAACCACTTCCCATCCAACTCCTGTTTTTGTTGTATGCCTGGGGTAAATTCCATTTTCCCCGAATCCTCATAAAGAATCAATTTATCCCCATCCACAGTGTATGGAAGGTTGAGCTTGGTAATGGAATCATGTTCATGGTTGGAGTTGAACTCCAACTGTACTTTAAGGGTGTTGTTTTCCGTCGTATAAAATCCACCTAAGGTCTTAACGAATTTGGCAGGTATCTTTTGAAAAACAGTGTGTACAAAATAACCAGCATCCACAGTCAATTGATGGTGAATGTTTTCACCTTCTCTTTCTTCGATATGGTGATATACATTCGATTTCAGTTGGGCCCTACATAGGCAACTGGTAGATATCAAAATACAAATGATGCAATATTTAACTAAAACTGAAAGCATTATTACCTGTTG
>CAXMOE010000134.1:0-7606 GCA_964194835.1 uncultured Flavobacteriaceae bacterium
CGTACCAACATTGGTTTATTGACGATGTTTACGGACAAAGTGGAAGATGTAGGCATCAATAGTAATAATTTTACTGTGGCACGGGTAAACCATGAATTTAAAGGGAGATCGGCCTTGGGAGCGATTTTTGTCAATCGTGCCGGATTGGGTGTGGATGACGATTTTAACAGGACCTTTGCCATAGACGGAAAATTGGGATTGGGAAAAAAAGCTAGAATGTCAGGGTTCTATGCGGGGACAAAAGACCCTAATGATACAATTAATGCGTACGCCTTTAAATTTCAGACCGATTATAAATGGAACAATTGGGAAATTATGGGTGCCTATTCCGAAGTTGGCCAAGGTTTTAATCCGGAAGTGGGGTTTTTGCAACGTTCGACTTTTAGAAAACCAGAAACACGGGTTTTGTACCACCTAAGATCAAAAAGTAAAACTTCCAAAATTTTAGAACATCGACCACATGTGTCCTATCGTGGCTTTTGGAATTTTGATGGTTTTCTAGAAACCGGTTTTCTGCACATCGATAATCATATAGAATTTAAAAGTGGGATGGAAATCCATACAGGATTAAACGTTACAACAGAGGGTGTTTTGGATGCTTTTGAAATTTCGGAGGGAGTGGAAGTGCTTCCGGGAACTTATAACCATGCCGAGGGGCAGTTGGTCTTTTTTACAAATCAGAGCAAGCCAATTTCTGTAAATATACGGTCGGTTATGGGTGGTTCCTTTGGTGGAGAGCGCTATCTAAATAGTGGAACATTACGTTTGCGTTCGGGTGATAAGTTCAACGCTGAGTTTACCTACCTCTACAATAAGTTTCAACTTCCTGGGGGTGACTTTTCTTCCAATATTTTTAGAAATCACCTTTCTTATTCTTTTGCACCCAATATTTATGTTCAAAGTTTGGTGCAAAACAATACGGTAGACGATGTATGGGCCATAAATCTACGTTTTGGATGGTTACAACAAGCCAATACAGGCTTGTTTGTGGTGTATAACTATAATCTTAGGGATGGAGATCCTTTGAACAATAGTTTTATTATAAAGTATACGCAAATGTTCGATTTGGCAAAATAGGGCGGATACCAGTATAGAAGGTCAAGGATTAATTGTTTGTAGAAGTGATCCAAATTTTTTTTGAGGTCCTATTTAAATTTCTTTATAAGGAAATAAACAATTACTATAACAATTATTAACACGGGAATTGCATAAGACAATAAGCCGAAACTATTATCTTCAATTTCTGTAACAGTTAATAGGGTATTCACCTTTTGATTGGTCAATACTTGTTTTTTTCCTCCCACCCATGTTATAATCACCGAATCAACTAGGGTGGCGTCTCCCAAACCAAAATGGGCAATGGTACTGTTTTGTGATAAATGGCTAGATCCTCCACCATCAATTTCACGAATCATATGGGTGTCACCAACTACCACCTCTATTCTAGACCCAATTCCATTGGTTTCTGAATCTACTCCTTTCAGGGCTACTTTTAACCAATTTCCATTTGCGGAATCATTGCGAAACAATCGAGTGGTAGAGGTTACGGGATACTCAAGTATCGGCTTTTGGTTCACCACAAGAATATCAAGATCTCCATCATTTTCCATATCAAAAACTACCGATCCGCGCCCAATTCCATAATCGTTAACTCCGTTTGCACGCCCCATTTCGGTAAACATTGCATCTTTATTCTCAAAATAAAAATTACTCATGGGGACGCAGTTGGGATTAAGGTCCCCGTTGGCTACATAAAGATCCAAATCTCCGTCATGATCAAAATCCGCAAAATTTGCCCCCCAACTAATTGTCAAGTTATAGGTTCCCAATTCCTTAGCCCTATCTATAAAAGGTTTGCCTTTTCCCTGATTTACCATCAGGTAGTTAAACTTTATGTTGGTGACGAAATAATCCAGAAGGCCATTGTTATCATAATCACCAACAGCAGATCCCATGGCATTGATTTTAAGGTCCATTTCAGTGGGTTCGCTAATATCCCTGAAGGAGCTTCTTGGAAAACGGTTTTCGTAGAGTAAATTGGGGACTGCCTTATAGCCAAAATCGTGGTTCACCAAAATGTCTTGATCCCCATCATTATCAAAGTCCGTGAACAATGCACCAAATCCAAAACCTCTATGATCTAGACCGTAGTCCTCATATTCGTTTTCAAAATATTTTCCATCTTTGTTGATTAATAGATAGCCCTTTGCGGTTTGATTGGCACTTACGATCGTCGCATCTTTAATAACTCCTAATTTGCCTTCAAACTCCAGAAAGTAATTGCCAACGTACAGATCGGGATAACCATCGGCGTTTATATCACCAAAACTGGCACCTGTACTAAACGAGTTTAAATGATCTAATTTGTATTCTGTAGTGGCATCCCTAAAGGTAAGATTGCCATTATTCAAAAAAAGAAGGTTTTTGGCCCTGGGGATCACGTTGGTACTATCCGTTGTGGTAATGGTGGTGATAAAAAGATCTTTCCATCCATCCCTGTTTACATCGGCACTTACTACACCCTGAGTAACGAATCCTTGCGTGATCGTTAGTCCGGATTGTATGTAAATATCCTTAAAAGTACCATCTCCAATGTTTAAATATAAGACGTCATCCTTTGTTCCACTCGTGATAAAGATGTCCTCAAACCCATCATTATTCAGGTCAAAAACGGTAGCACCGCCTCCGAATGTTCCTTCATATACTTCAAAATGATGTACAATACCCGCATTATCGGTAACATCGGTGAAGGGCATTTGTGCCTGAAGTCCTAAGGGTAAAAAAAATAAAAAAATGAATTTTCTAATGGTCATGGGGTTTCTTTGTTCTTCCACTGAAGGATATTTACGTTCTTTGCTATTTTGGCACCTTCTTCCAAACCTACCTTATTATCTTGGGGTGTATGAATTCCTCCATAAAATCTGGAATCCGCTGTTTCCAGGGCCACTTGCCAAAACGAGTCGAAAGATCTTGAAACAAAATCCACATCCCTTATTTCGTCGCGTTCGCGATCCTCATGTGCATTATCAATAATGCTAAATGGTTTTCCAAAGGTATTTTCAAGAACTGTAGCCGCTGCTGCAGCTTGGATAGCATGTCCAGATGGGAATGAGGGAAAGGGAGGATCTGGCCAAAAAGACTCCCATTCTTCGTCGATAAATTGCGGAATAAATGTATTGGGTCGTTCAGTAAAGAAATGATATTTCCATTTCCAACAATTGATAAAGGCATCCGCCACAGCCATTCCAACTTTTGCGTAGGTTTCTGAACAGTCAATCAGACTTGGTTTTACTATTATGATTGCATTGGTAGTCAGATAAAAGGAATGTCCGGGAGGGGTAAAGGTTACATCAGGGTCATCTCCCCACCAAATAGCGGCCTCTTTTTCTTCTTGCGTAAGCTCTTGTTCTTTTTTATAAACCTGCATAAATTCCTTATAATAGGGAGAATCTTCACTGGTATCATATGGTATCATTTCTGGGGTAGGTAAGTCTTCATGCAGCTTTAAAAAAGTCCTATTTTCTCCCCAATGTGGATGGAGAGGGTGATGACTAAAAGATTGGGCATATAAAGGAGGTTTCCAAGAACCTGGCCGATCCGGATGTATTTGGTTTTTATCAAAGTTAGTTAGATATGCCCTGTGTCCGCCATCTGTTTTGGACCACTCAAAAATAGCCTCTGCAACCATTTTTCCATATTCTACGGAGCGCTTAATTATTTCTTGATCATCAATTTTGCTAGAGAATTGGTCGTTAATAACCTGCTCTAATGAATCTATCTTGAGCTTATTTTCATCGGAAGTTTGATTGTATAGGTTCCTTAAAATCGATGCCTGTGCAGCGTTGAAAGTAAGTAACCAGTCATAAGAAGCATTGGATTCAGGTTTGGGAAGTGCATCGAGACCGTTTAATTGGGATGCAATCGATTGATGGGAGGAATACCCGTTCACTACCGATTCGTACATGGTAAGGCCTATATAACCAAAACATCTGGAAGCATATGTTGGAGAATTGGCAGGCGTAAATTGCGTAATGTACATGGACATGTTTGCCCATTCCACCGCCACTTCGCTTTCGGTAAAATCTTTTTTTTCCTGAATTGAACAGCCAACGATTATAACTGCTGTGACTGTCAATAAATATCTTTTACTATTTTGAAGTAAAGTCCCCATGTTTGGTTACTGCATTTTAGTTGAAAAGTTCATATGCCTTGACCTCTTCTTGATTAATACCCAGAAGTAGCATATTATTAATGGTAATTGCACTTTTTACGGCCCCTCTTACGTCCAAGCCCGATATTGGCTGGTTTATATATTTAAAACCACCTGTACCATCACCGGTGAGAAGCATCCCGTAATTGGCATCAAATTTCCCCAATCGTAATTTATAGTCATGGTGGTTGCCAAATAACAATACATCTGTATTCCCGTCTTTATTATAGTCTGAAACCGCAATGCTATGGATAGGGGAGTATTGCACCTCAATGGGCAATGAACTCACTTTGTATTCGGACTGATCTGTACTTAGAAAAACCGTAGTCTTCATATGGTTGGCAATCAATTTGGTGGCATCATTTAACTTTTCCTTGGAAAAGATATCACTTATGGTTGCATTTGCGTAACTCTTGTAACTGTTGAATCGTGAGTGTAAATTTGCAAGCTGACCTAAAAGTTCATCCCGTGTTAAGTAAGGATAGCTTTCTCCCTGGATATAATAACAAAAAATAGGATCAACCGATCCGTTTTCATCAAAATCATCAAAATACATTTCGGCCGGTTCTTGATCTGATACTTTAAATTGTGTATTTGTTCCCATATTTCCAACAATAAGGTCTGGTTGTCCATCATTGTTCATGTCGGCGATCTCAATCGTATTCCACCATCCATTGTATGCTTTATCAAAATAAGAACTGGTTTCATTGTTAAGTGTTCCCTGGGCCATTATAAAAGTACTCACAGGCATCCATTCCCCAACCACAATCAAATCCTTTATTTGGTCATTATTGATGTCTACCCACTCGGCATCGGTTATCATGCCCATTTCTTTTAGTTCCGGTGCTATGGAATCAATATTGTCCGTAAATTTTCCTGTTCCATCATTGATCAGGAGATAACTTGTAGGAGTCTCTGGATAACGACCTGGAATGACCCTTCCGCCTACAAATAGGTCTGGATGACCATCATTGTTCACATCATGCACTGCAACGGTACTTTTACTAACGCGCATTTGTGGTAATGCTCCGCTTTTAATAGAAAAATCTCCACTTCCATCACCTATGTACAATCGATCCTGTAATAACGCATCTTTCTCTTCTAAGTTATGGTAACCGCCACTAGCGACATAGATATCTGGATACCCATCTCCATTTGCATCAAATATTACCGCATCTGCATCCTCGAAGGCTTTGTTGTCTATGAACGATGTAATTGCTTGTCTTTTAAATTGATTATTTGTCTGTTGAATAAATAAGGCAGCACTTTGTCCTTTGGCTCCCCCAATGAAAATATCTTCAAGCCCGTCTTTATTAATATCACCCTTTACCATGCAAGGACCTGAATTTGAAAGCTGATGAATTAATAAAGATTGGCGCTTAAAGTCGTTAATGTTGGCGGCGTCATTTTTGTATTTTATGGGTGATGGGATTTCCTTAAAAAGTGTTGACCCTTTTTCGATGGGAATATTGGGAGCTAAAGCATCCTTTTCGTTTAAGGTTACTAATTGATTGGCATTTACATCAATAAGCTGTTGGGTTTTACCATTATTCCATTTTATGCGAAGGGAATCTATCATAGTATTCGTGCCAAGTCCAAAGTGTAGTATTGGGGAGATTGTTGAAAGATAGCCCTTGGATACAGACTGTTCCACACTTTGCCTGTTGCCATTACTGAACAACGTTACCTTTGATCCGATTCCATGGGTATTTTTCTCAGCCCCTTGAAGCTTAATTTGTAAATAATTTCCCCCTGTTTTCTGTGACTCATTCCGATAAATAAAAGCAGGTTTGTTGATGTTGTTTACGATTAGGTCCAAATCGCCATCATTATCCAAGTCTGCATAAGATGCACCATTACTGTTAGCAGGTTGGTCTAAGCCCCATGCTTCGGTTTTATTTGAAAATTTTGCACCATTATTATTTGAGAAAGCATAATTCACCAAATTGGAGGAAGGCATTTCTTTTATAATGTTTAAAACGTCCTCTCGTTTTAATCTGCCTTTGGATTTAACATAATCATCCATGTAATTAATGAAATCAAGATTGGTATAATCCCTGTAATAGCCGTTAGTAACGAAGAGGTCCTTCCATCCATCATTGTCATAATCTGCCAATAAAGCTGCCCAGCTCCAGTCTGTATTGGACATGCCGGCCAACTGTCCAATTTCACTAAACGTTCCATTACCGTTGTTCAGTTGCAGCATATTGCGCATATACTGATAGTGAAAACCACTGCGTATGTTTAGATCGAATTTTTCATAGTTATCAGGAGCTAACAATAATTTTTGTCGCTCATTGTCCTCAGGAAGCATATCCAAGGTAATAATATCTTGCCAACCATCATTATTTATATCTGCGATATCATTGCCCATGGAAAAATGGCTATTATGTCCCATGCTTTCTTTAAGCTTGTTGGTAAAAGTCCCGTCCCCGTTGTTCATATATAAATAATCCGGGATGGTATAATCGTTTGAAACGTAAAAATCGACCCAGCCATCGTTGTTGAGGTCACTGATGCCAAGCCCTAGACCATAGGTCAATGCAGAACCACTAATTCCGGATGCTTGCGTTACATCATTAAAAAATCCGTTGGTTTGATTAAATAACCTTACCCCTTGTAAAGGGTCATCTTTTTTAAGAAACTCTGCAGTGCTTACTTCGTTGAGAACAGCAAGAGATTTTGGGTTGTGGTTAAGTAGGAGTGCATCAAGATCTCCGTCATGGTCATAATCAAAAAAATAAGCTTGATTGCTGAATGCAGCACTTGCCAAACCATATTCCGCAGCTTTTTCTGCGAATACTGGAATATTATTAGCATTATTGCCCTGATTGATAAATAATTGATTGGTGCGTTTGTGTTCGGGCAAAGCTCCAGAGTAACAAACATATAGGTCTAATTTGTTGTCCCCATTGATGTCTACAGCGGTCACTCCTGTTTTCCATGGGCCAGATCTTCCCGATGCTTTGGAGGTAGCAGTGGCATCCTGGAATTCCATATTGCCCTTATTGATATAGAACTTATTATCACCCATATTGGAAGTCAAATAAATATCAATCATATCATCTCCATTAAAGTCGCCCACTGCTACACCTCCACCATTGTATAAATACTCATACATTAAAACATTCGTGTTAAGGCCCTCCTTAAGTGTATTTTGAAAATGGATATTTGTTTGTTCCGGCTCCATAAGAGTGAACAACTTGGGGGATGTTTTTTCATCATCCGAAATGAGTACGGATCCAGTTCTTTGACAGCTGTAAATGCCCATAAATAATAAGCATAAAAAGGCAGGTACAAGAATTGGAAAGAGCTTTTTCATATAAGTTTTAAAAGTAAAAAATCTATCCTAATTAAAGGATAGATTTTTTATAATTAACTAATTAAACAACCTAA
>CAXMOE010000135.1:0-7575 GCA_964194835.1 uncultured Flavobacteriaceae bacterium
CATTACGGATGAAATTCCCGCAATCAACATTTCAAATATTCAAAAAGGTGTAGAAAATGGTTTACTGCTGCTTTCCAGTAAATTTTCCCATGAGGATGAGTCTTTTAGTGCATTATTCATCATCGATAATAATGGAGTTCCGCTATACAGAAAAAGAATTGAAGGCGACGTTACTGATTTCAAACAACACAGCAATGGCTGGTACTCTTTTGCATTAAGAAAAGAAGCAAAAAACCAATTTGATTTTTACGATAATGAAATAGTGGTTCTTGATAATAATTTTGAGGAAAAAAATAGACTGGAAACGGTTAACCTTAGCGCTACGGATAATCATGATTTTTTAATAACTGACGAAGGGACCTACATCATGATGTCTTATGACTCTCAATTTAGGGATTTTTCGGACTATGGCCTTTCAAGTGATCAGCTTACTAGAGATTCTGTGATCCAAGAAATATCAAGTTCTGGCGAAGTTTTGTTCGAATGGAATTCATGGGATTATCTAGATCTTCTAGATTGCTTAAATCATAGATTTCCCGATGATTACGCGCATATAAACTCTATATCCCTAGACATGGATGGTGGTATTATAGCGTCATTTAGGGGGTGTTCCACAATATTAAAAATAGACAGGAACAATGGAAACGTGCTTTGGTCCATTGGAGGATCTAATCCTAGTTTGAATATTGATGGAGACCCATTTCAAGAATTTTGCGGGCAACATACGGCGTCAGTTTCAGAAGATGGGTTATTAACTATTTTTGATAATGGCGGATTTTGTAATGGTACAAGAGAAGAAGATCATGGGTTATTTTCAAGAGCTTTGGAATATAGGATCGACACTGAGACATCTACGGCCTTTTTTAGTTCACAATACTTATTGGAAGATTCTAAAAATTACTATACCAGGTCAGGAGGATCCTTTTTTAAAACTAGAAATGGTAATTGGTTAATAAATTGGAGTAGAGGAGTTGATTACGGAATTACTGAGGTAAGTCCTCAGGAAAATAAAATCGTCCTTACTATTGAAATAAGTAAAGACGAAAAATTGATTAATCATTATAGAGCTTATAGGGTTTACGATGTGAATATTCCGTTAAGAATTAATAATGAAGTTAAATTTTTAAAAGTATCTAAATAAACTCGTCTCTAGTTCTTTATGCATAGTACGATGGTATAAACGCCTACCACAACACTTAAACAGAATCAGAAAGCGCCAGTCCCACCATCCATAGAATAAAAAGGAACTAATAATAAGAAAAAAGTACTTGATGTTCTTCTTGCCTTTAACAAATTGCCAAGCAAGAAAAAAAAGTAATGCAAATATTAGAAAGACTAATGAATTAAAGGACATCCCTAATTCTTAGTAAGAAAAGGGTGATATTCTCCCTTTAATCCTATTGGCTCCGAATTCCGAATATCGTGTACTATTTCTATGGCCGTTCTTGCGGCTTCAAGACCATACCCCTTTCCATTCATAATATCTTTATATACCATGGTATGCAAATCGGTAAAGCCCCCGCTAAACTCCAGCTCCTCACCATCAATAGTAATAGATCTAAAAGTAGTTTGTCCTTTTTCCTTTACCTCTTTTGGCAAATAATCTGAATTGATAGACAAGAACCAACGGACCTTTGCATGCTCAAACTCCAAATATCCAGCGGCCCGATCCTTTTCATGCACATGTACAATATTTTCCTGTACGTCACCAAAAATCCAGGACAACATATCATAAAAATGAACTCCTATGTTAGTTGCAATACCCCCAGATTTGCTATGATCTCCCTTCCATGAAGTATAGTACCAATGTCCCCTAGAAGTTAAATAGGTTAGGTCAACTTCAAATTTACTGTCTTTATCAGCATTTTTTACTTTTTCTTTCAATGCTATGATACTAGGGTGTACCCGTAATTGAAGGATATTGTAAATTTTATTCCCAGTCTTTTCCTCTACCTTCTTCAATTTGTCCACATTCCAAGGATTGAGCACCAAGGGCTTTTCGCAGATAGCATCTGCACCGCTTCGTAGAGCAAATCGAATATGGGCATCATGAAGATAATTAGGAGAACATATACTTACAAAGTCCAAAAAAAGATTCTTTTCGTACTTTAATTTTTCAATATGCCGATCAAACCTTTCAAACTCTACAAAAAAGTCGGCATTAGGAAAATGGGAATCTATGACACCTACGCTATCCCCTTTGTCAAAGGCAGCAAGTAAATTGTTATTGGTGTCCTTGATTGCCTTCATGTGTCTAGGAGCAATGTAGCCAGCTGCACCAATCAATGCGAAATTTTTCATTTAAAGTTGTTTAAGTAAATTATTGGATATATAATTGATTTCCTCAGGTGTAATAAATGGATTCATAGGCAAACTCATCACCTCGTTGGCACATTTTTCGCCAATTGGAAAGTCTCCTTCGCTATGCCCTAAATAATCAAAACATTCCTGTAGATGCAATGGAATTGGGTAATGTACCGCGGTGGGAATACCTAAGTCTTTTAGACTTTCCTGAACCTGATTTCGATTTTTAACCTTTACCGTGTACTGAGCCCAAACCGATGTTCTATTGTCTTTTACAATTGGTGTTGAAATATGCTTTTCGAGAAGATTGGTATATTTTTCTGCAACAGCCTGTCTCCTCTCCATATCCTTATCATAAAATTTCAATTTTACATTCAAAATAGCTGCTTGAAGATTGTCAAGTCTCCCACCCATTCCGATATACTTGTGTGTGTATCTTTTCACCTGGCCATGAACACGCATAGCCTTCATTTTTTCATAAATTTCTTCGCTTTTAGTAAATACTGCACCCCCATCTACAAAACAACCCATAGGTTTTGCTGGAAAAAAACTTGTACAGCCTATTGTAGAAACATTACAGCTCCTCTTACCCTTATATAATGCTCCAAAACTTTGTGCTGCATCTTCTATAACCGCCAAACCATATCTATTGGCTATCTGGTTTATTTCATCCATATCAGCCATTTGACCATACAGTGATACTGGCATAATAGCTTTGGTCTTTTCTGTTATTGCTTCTTCTATCAATGAAAAATCAATATTATAAGTACTTTCTTTGATGTCTACAAAAACGGGTTTAGCTCCAACAAAAGCTATAGTTTCAGCAGTGGCAATAAATGTAAAGGGAGTAGTGATAATTTCGTCGCCAGGACGAATCCCCAAAGCCATTAGGGCCAATAAAAGTGCGTCTGTCCCTGAAGAACATCCTAGAGCATAATCACTACCAACAAATTCTTGTAAATTGTTTTCAAAATCCTCTGTTTCCTTGCCCAGAATGTATCTAGCAGATGACATTACATTCATCGAAACCATCTTAAATTCATCCTCGTGCTCTAAAAAGGCCTTTTCGAGATTTGCAAAATCTATCTTCATTATCTAACTAACTTATTCTTGATGCAGTATTGTTATCCAATTTATATTTTTGCCCACTCTCCGGACATGTAGCCTCGCCCATACTGTTGAATTTCAATCTATGTCCATATTCCCCTACCCATCCTATTTGTCTTGCTGGGTTTCCTACTAAAAGTGCATATGGAAGTACATTCTTTGTTACCACCGCACCCGCTCCTATAAAAGCAAACTCCCCAATATCATTGCCACACACAATTGTGGCATTCGCGCCTATTGAAGCTCCCTTTTTTACAGTTGTTTTAGTGTATTCATTTCTTCTTTTAATAGCGCTTCTAGGGTTAATTACATTAGTGAATACCATCGACGGGCCTAAAAAAACATCATCTTCACAAACCACACCCGTATAAATAGAGACATTGTTCTGTATTTTGACATTATCTCCGAGTACGACTTCAGGAGAGATAACAACATTTTGACCAATATTGCATTTATCCCCAATTACACATTTGGACATGATGTGAGAAAAATGCCAAATTTTTGTGTCCTTGCCTATTAAGCAATCTGTATCTATGACTGCTGTTTCATGGGCATAAAAATCTTTTTCTTTCATGTTGAAGAATCACTATTAAAGACATCTAACACACTGTTTTTTGGTCTTTGGGCAAAAGTACGATAATTCTTCGCTTTTTCAAGGTGAACCTTACCTTCCAGACCATTTTCCAGAAGAATCTTCTTAGCAAATTCGTACCATGTCATTGCAATGCCATCTGTATAGTGATGAATTCCATAATTTTTGCTGTTTGATGCTATGAGTTCCAAAATATGTTTGGCCAAGTTATTCGCATCTGTAGGACACCCCAATTCTTGATCTGTAATGTAAAGTACATCTTGAAATTTGGCCTTTTCCAATATGGTTCTATAAAAATTATTGCCGAATTCTGAATATAACCAAGAGGTTCGGATTATAAAATAGTTCTTCAAAACTTTTTGGATATCTTTCTCGCCCCGTAATTTAGATTTTCCATATTGGTTAATTGGGTTTGGAATATCATCAACCGTGTAGGGCGATTCTTTTTCTCCATCAAAAACATAATCAGTTGAGATATGGCTTAAAACAACATCATTCTCCTTACAAGCTAAAGCAATGTTTCTAGCTCCTTCTGCATTTACCTCAAAAGCTTTATCGGGAGTTTTCTCCGCTTGCTCCACATTGGTATAAGCTGCGCAGTTGATACAAAAATGAAAACCTCCTATTTTCATTTCCCTATTTACAGCACTTAAATCTGTAATATCGAGAGTTTTTGAATCCTTAAAACTAAAGACCGCAGTAGAATATTCTTTGGATATTTTTTGAAGACTCTTGCCCAACTGACCCTCAGAACCTGTAACCAATACTTTTATCATAGGTCCAAGCTTTTAAAAGAAGGCAGTTGTTCGTCTTTTTGTGAAAGAATCAGCTTTTCCAATGGATATTCCCAATCAATAGCTAAATCGGTGTCATTGTAAATGATCCCGCTCTCCGCTTCCTTTTTGTAATATTCATCACACTTATAAACAAAAGTAGTGTCATTGCTCAAGGCCAAAAACCCATGGGCCATGCCTTTAGGTATAAAAATAGTCTTCCGATTTTGCCCTGATAGTTTTATTTTAAAATATTCACCAAAAGTTGCACTGTCCTTCCTTAGATCCACCACTACATCCAATACCTCTCCTTTGGTGACACAGACCCATTTTGCCTGTGCATTATTCCCTTTTTGAAAATGTAGTCCTCGTAATACCCCTTGCTTGGAAACAGAATGGTTGTCCTGTACAAAATCTATTTTTTGTCTAATAGTTTCTTCGAAATTCTTTTTGCTGTACGACTCGTAAAAAAGACCTCTATTATCTTCGTAAACTCTAGGCTCTATAATAAAACACCCTTTAAGGATTGTCTCTTTAACTTTCACTTTATGGAAATTATTTTACTGAATTAATGTTTTCGTCGTTTAATCTATTTACTTCAGATGTAGTAAATAATTGCCATAGCCGCTCTTTAACAGGGGCTTTGCCAAAATATGTAGTTGTTCCTGTGATATATAACCCATCGTATAGGCTACTTCCTCGATGGACCCGACTTTTAACCCTTGTCGTTCTTCTATGACTTCTACAAATTGTGAAGCTTGCATAAGTGATCCAAAAGTTCCGGTATCCAACCATGCGGTTCCCCGGTCCAAAATACTTACTTTCAATTTTCCCTTTTCCAAATAAACCCTATTTATATCAGAAATCTCCAGTTCTCCCCTTGTACTGGGTCTTATTTGTTTAGCAATAGCAACAACATCGTTATCATAAAAATATATCCCAGGAACCGCATAGTTGGATTTTGGACTTATAGGTTTTTCCTCAATGGATATTGCGTTTCCATTATCATCAAATTCCACAACACCATATCGCTCAGGATCTTGTACGTGGTATCCGTAAATTATCCCCCCATTCGGATCAACGTTCTTTTGAAGTAGTCCGGCCAAACCAGAACCATAAAATATATTGTCGCCTAAGATCAACGCAACCTTATCATTCCCAATAAATTTCTCCCCAATGATAAAGGCTTCTGCTAAACCATTCGGGTTTTCTTGAACGTCATATTGAAAATCGCACCCCAATTGAGACCCGTTTCCCAAAAGCTTTTTAAATAATGGCGCATGCTCTTGGGTTGTAATAACTAAAATGTTTTTGATCCCCGCTGACATTAGTGTGGCCAAAGGATAATAAATCATCGGTTTATCATAGACAGGCATAAGCTGCTTGCTCACCGCCAAAGTAATTGGGTGCAATCGTGTTCCTGAGCCACCAGCTAATATTATTCCCTTCATTTTATGCTTTTCGGTATTTTTTTATATACCATTTTATCGTCTTTTTTATTCCAGTATCAAAATTTTCCTCAGGCTTCCAACCAAGTTCTTTTTTAATTTTTCTGGCATCTATGGCATATCGAAAATCATGTCCCGGACGGTCCGCTACATAAGTAAGCTGATCTTCATATTTCCCTGCTTCCTTTGGGCAAATAGCGTCTAAAATAGCACACACCTTGCTGGCAATGTACAAATTATTGTATTCATTTTTACCTCCTATCACATAGGTTTCGCCCGAAATTCCCTTGTTGAAAACCATATTAATGCCCTTACAATGGTCCAATACATATAACCAGTCACGTACATTTTTACCGTCTCCGTAAATAGGAATTGGTTCCCCTGCCAACGCTTTGCCAATAATAGTGGGTATTAACTTTTCATCGTGTTGTTTGGGACCATAATTGTTGGAACAATTGCTGGTCACCGCATTAAGGCCATAGGTATGGTGATAACTTCTCACTAAAAAATCCGCTGCGGCTTTGGACGCACTATATGGGCTATTGGGAGCATATGGGGTGGTTTCATTAAAATAGCCTGAACGTCCTAAACTACCAAAGACTTCATCTGTTGAAATATGATGGAAACGAGCATTTTCAAAACCTTTCTTAATTACTTTTGGGGATTGCATCCAATTCTCTTTAGCAGCCTCCAAAAGCACAAAGGTGCCATCAATATTGGTCTTAATAAAATTATTTGGATCTGATATGGAATTATCTACATGTGATTCTGCCGCAAAATGGATGACAGCATTTATATTATGTCTCTTGAAAACATCAAGAACCAAAGAGTTGTTGCAAATATTGCCTTCAACAAAAGTATACCGTTTGTTGTTTTTAACCTCTTTAAGATTGTTTATGTCCCCCGCATAGGTCAAAGCATCAATATTAATAACGTTATAACCTGGGTTACTCTCTAAAAAAAACGATATAAAATTACTTCCGATAAACCCCGCGCCACCAGTAACAAGAACATTTTTTACATCTTTAGAAATATGGGTCATACTTGTATCTCTATAGCTTTCTTGTTTAAATAAACCAATAGGGAAATAATAAAATAAAGAAGAATAAAAACAGAAGGGATAAGAACTACATTTTTCCCAAACAAAGATTTTTGAACTTCTTGAGTCTTACCGAAGTTTATGACACTAATTACCTCTTCTTTTTCAATAACTTCCAATTTTTTACGTTCAACATCCCTTATCATCGTATTTTTTAAATTGAAAAGACTTGTTACATCTAGCTCCTCTGTATTGTCTACTATTATCTGTGCTTCACCCAATTCTTTTTCACTTTCTGCCAACATCTTGGCA
>CAXMOE010000136.1:0-7530 GCA_964194835.1 uncultured Flavobacteriaceae bacterium
GATTGAAGAAGGCATTGTGTTGAAGATTGAAGACAATCTTAAGGGCTTGGAAGGAGTGGAAAGGGTAACATCCACTTCTCGGGAAAACAGCGGTACGATCAATGTCGAAATAGAGCAGGGCAGAGATATTGATTTTATGCTTTTGCAAGTAAAAAATGCAGTGGATAGGGTGCCCTCTTTTCCTTCTGGAATGGAACCATTGGTTGTTTCCAAATTGGAATCCATCCGCCAGACTATCAGTTTTGCGATAAGTGGTGAAAATATTCCTTTGGCAACTTTAAAGCAAATTGGTAGGCAGATTGAAAATGATATTAGGGCAATTGATGGGATCTCACAAATAAACATTACTGGATATCCATTGGAAGAAATAGAGATTGCGGTGAATGAGAATAACCTATTGGCTTATGGGATGTCCTTTACCGAAGTTTCACAGGCCGTGGCCAATGCAAATATTTTGGTTACCGGGGGTAATATTAAGACCAGTGCTGAAGAATATTTGATACGCGCGAATAATAGATCCTATTATGGGGATGAACTTTCCAATTTAATTATTAGGGCAGATGCCTCTGGACAAACCATTCGCTTAAAAGATGTGGCCATTATCCGTGACCGGTTTTCGGAAACCCAAAATGCCTCTTATTTTGATGGAAACCTTTCTGTTAATACCACCATTACTAGCACTAATACTGAAGATTTAATTGGCTCTGCCGAGAAGGTAAAGGCATATATTGAACAATTTAATCAGAAGTACAATAATGTGCAGCTTAATGTAGTAAGCGACCAATCTACTACCCTTACTCAACGTACCGATCTTTTAACCGAAAATGCTATTTTCGGAATGATTTTGGTACTGCTTTTCCTATCGCTATTTTTGAATACACGCTTAGCTTTTTGGGTGGCCTTTGGTCTACCAGTTGCTTTTTTGGGCATGTTTGTTTTTGCAGGTTTTTTCGATGTAACCATTAACGTACTATCCCTGTTTGGGATGATTATTGTAATTGGGATTTTAGTTGATGATGGAATCGTAATTGCAGAAAACATCTACCAACACTATGAAAAAGGTAAATCGCCAATACAGGCGGCCATAGATGGTACTATGGAGGTTATTCCCCCCATTGTTTCGGCCATCATTACAACGGTGTTGGCGTTTTCCATTTTCTTGTTTTTGGATGGGCGAATAGGAGAATTCTTTGGAGAGGTCTCTGTTATTGTTATCCTTACATTGGTTGTATCCTTGGTGGAGGCCTTAATTATATTGCCAGCCCATTTGGCACACTCAAAGGCTTTGCGGCCGGTAGATAAAAAACCAAAAAAGGGGATTGCTGCGGTATTTGGGAAACTACGGATAATCAATGATTTCGGCGACCGTATTATGGTTTGGCTACGTGATAATATATATGGACCTGCACTTCGGTTTTCTCTAAAATATATGATGTTGACATTTTCTTTCTTTGTAGTGGCCCTGATACTAACGTTTGGTAGCGTAGGTGGTGGAATCATAAGAACATCTTTTTTTCCACGAATTGCCAGTGACAGGGTTGTTGTGGAATTGCTTATGCCCAATGGCACCAATGAGAAAGTTACCGATTCAATCATTAGTATGATTGAGGAAAAAGCCGAGATGGTCAATGAAGAATTTACGGAAAAATATCTTCAGGGTACGGACAAGGTCCTCTTTGAAAATACAATAAGGAACGTAGGGCCAGGTTCCTCAGCAGCTAGACTTACCATTAATTTGCTTCCGGGGGAAGAACGTCCCGATGCAATCAGATCCGATATGGTGACCAATAGGTTACGGGAATTGGTTGGTCCGGTCATTGGAGTAGAAAGCCTAATATATGGTTCTGGAGGTAACTTTGGAGGTGATCCGGTCTCTGTGTCCCTACTGGGGTACAATATCCAAGAATTGAAGGCGGCGAAGAAGGAGTTAAAAACAGCATTGTTGAATAATGTGGCGCTAAAGGATGTAGCCGATAACGACCCGGCAGGAATCAAAGAAATACGTTTGGAACTCAAGGAAAATGCCTATCTGCTAGGATTGGACTTACGATCGGTAATGAATCAGGTTCGAGCGGGCTTCTTTGGTACTCAGGCGCAACGTTTCCAGCGTGGACAGGATGAAATAAGGGTTTGGGTACGTTACGATAGGGAAAATCGATCTTCTATAACCGATCTGGATGAGATGCGGATAGTAACCCCAATCGGAAGTAGGGTTCCACTTAAAGAAATTGCAAGTTATATCATTGAACGGGGAGATGTGGCCGTAAACCACTTGGATGGCCAACGAGAGATACAAATTTCGGCCGATTTAAAGGACGATAAGACCACAAGTGCAACAGATATAATGACCCAGATTAGAACGGAAATTATGCCAGAGATACAATCTAAATACCCTACTGTAACGGCCTCTTATGAAGGACAGAACCGTGAGGCAGGTAAATTGCTGGGTTCGCTCCAGTTTGTTGGTCTATCTGTATTGTTGTTGATCTATATCACTATTGCTTTTACATTCAGAAGTTTCAGTCAGCCTTTAATGTTGTTATTATTGATTCCCTTTAGTTTAACTGCAGTAGCGTGGGGGCATTGGGTCCATGATTTCCCCATAAATATATTGTCCATGTTGGGTATTATTGCCTTGATTGGGATTATGGTGAACGATGGTTTGGTGCTGATAGGGAAATTTAACAGCAATCTCCGTGGTGGAATGAAATTCGATGATGCCATTTATGAGGCAGGTCGATCCCGTTTTAGAGCAATATTCCTTACCTCTTTGACGACTATAGCAGGTTTGGCGCCCCTACTGTTGGAAAAGAGCAGACAGGCTCAATTCTTAAAACCTATGGCTATTGCCATTGCTTATGGGATAGGATTTGCCACTTTACTTACCTTGTTGATGTTGCCTGTATTTTTAGCTTTCAGCAATAAAGTTAAGGTGAGTACAAAATGGCTGGTAACTGGAAATGAAATTACCAAGGAAGAGGTTGAAAGGGCAATAAAAGAGCAAGTGGAAGAATCCCACTTACGAAACGAAATATTCCATAAAACCGAAGTAACCCATGAGATTGGTTCAACAACCACGAAAAAAGAACAAGAATTATCTAAAGAATTAGAAGACAAAGAATAATGAGAAATACATATACCATCTTAATCTTATTTTTTAGTTTCTCTTGTTATCTTCAATCCCAGGAGAAATTACTGTCAAAAGAAGATGCGGTATCTATGGCATTGGAGAACAACTTTGGGATTAAAGTAGCGAAAAACCAAGTTGAAATTGCTGCAAACAATAAAGGTATTTTAAATTCAGGTTACTTACCTATTGTTAGTGGTATCGCAGGTGCCAATTATGGCAAGGACAATTCTACCATCGAGTTTCCTGGACAGCTTGATGAATTTGGAAACCCAAGGACTGATATCGAAATAGAAAAAGCTGAAAGTCAGCGTTATAATTCCAGTCTAAACGTAAACTATACCCTTTTTGACGGTTTGGGACGTTTTTATAACTACAAACGCCTTAAGGAACAGTATCAATTAAGTGAGCTTCAAGCTCGGGAAACAATTGAAAATACGGTACTTCAGTTATTTGGTGTGTATTTTGAAATCGCACGGTTAACGGAAAATGAAAATGTATTGCGTCAGACACTGGAGATCTCAAAGGATCGGATAAAAAGAGCGGAATACGGGTTTGAATATGGGCAGAGCACCAAATTGGACGTTTTGAATGCACAAGTGGATGTTACCAATGACAGTATCAACTTATTGAACACCCAACAACAATTGGCCAATACAAAACGCGATCTTAATGTTGTACTGAACCAAAACCTCAATGAGGTTTATATGGTAGATACCTTGGTGAATTTTACTCCAAAATTAAAACTGGACGATTTTGTTGCCCAGGCCAATGCTAATAATATCAGCATATTACAGACCGAGAGGAACCTTGCAATAAATGCATATGATATCAAAGTAAGCAAATCTGGTTATTTGCCAACATTGGGGTTAACGGGTTCCTATGGTTGGAATTTAAACCAAAGTCCAGCCTCGGCCTTTTTCCCTGGAAACAACACAACAACTGATAATATATCTGTTGGAGCCAGTTTGAGTTGGAATTTATTTGATGGAGGAGGAACGACGGTACGGGTTAAAAATGCCAAGATTGCATATGAAAACCAGGAATTATTACAGGAACAGATTGAGTTGGAAGTGGATCGTGATATTCTGAATGCCCTGGCCATTTATGAAAATAGATTGAATATTTTTGGAATCCAAGAACAAAATGTGATTACCAACCAAAACAATTTTGAACGTTCCAGAGAACAGTTCCAACTAGGTAGGATTACCTCTATAGAATTTCGCCTGGCTCAAATCAATTTGTTAAATGCACAGACCAATAAAAACTTGGCCAAATACGATGCAAAATTGTCGGAATTGCAGCTATTACAACTCACAGGTCAATTGTTGAACGTGGAGTTTTAGATCTACGTTATCTTCTAGTAATTAAGCAGAATTCGAAACAATCCTTGAAAATATGATAGAACACTTCTTCCAATGTCCGTACTGTTGGGAAGAGATCTCTATGCTCTTGGACGCTTCCATATCCAAACAGACATACGTTGAGGATTGTGAAGTTTGTTGCAATCCCATAGAAGTAAGCACCCGTTTCCACAACAATGAATTGGTTAGTTTTCATTCCATGAATATTGAGCAGTAATTGGCGTTAAAGTAGAGTTGTTTCCGGCTGTATTGACACTTCAATCAACTTATTGCTTAGGTATATTTGCGCATAGTTTTGTATCTTACATAATAGCTAACCATACTTTGCAATTATGCTGGTTAAATTTTTATCTTCCAAAATATTCCCTATCCTTTTGGTGAATTTTATTGGCATTTTAGGGTACGGAATTGTTATCCCCATACTCATCTTTATTGTTGCCGACATGGGAGGCAACGGGTTTATATATGGCATGTTGGTGGCTATGTATCCTTTTTTCCAATTTTTGGGGGCTCCTGTTTTGGGTAGTTTATCGGATCGTATAGGGAGAAAAAAAGTGCTGGTTTTAACGCAGATTGGCACGTTCACGGCTTGGATGCTTTTCTTACTTGCTTTTATTTTGCCCAAAACGGAATTATGGACTCAGAATACAAGTTTCACGGGAGAATATATCATGACCCTTCCTCTTATCGTTATTTTTATCGCCCGCATTTTTGATGGATTTACAGGAGGCAATGTGTCCGTGGCAAATGCTTATTTATCCGATATTTCTACTGATGAGGACCGTAACGAGAATTTTGGGAAAATGGGAGCCTCAACCAGTTTTGGATTTGTATTGGGCCCTGCCGTGGCCGGATTATTGGCATCTACAATTTTGGGGGAGGTGTTACCGTTGTTATTGGCGGCCATTATTTCACTTGTTGCCATTTATGTAATTAGCAGCCGTTTAAGTGAAAGTAATCCCTGTGTTGTGGATACAGGAGGACTAAAACTAAAACAGTTCCGGAGATTTTTTCAAGTGGAGTTCAAGAATTGTTATGAAGAGGGGGAAATGGACGCCCATCCAAAAAAGAAGGGATGGCGAACAATTTTACGACAACCAGGTATCCCTTTGTTGTATGCAGTTTATTTTTTGACGTTTTTGGCTTTTAGTTTATTTTATGCCAGCTTGCCCCTTTATGCCAAAACTCTATTGGGTTGGACAGTCTTAGACCTAGGTATTTTTTTGGCTTACTCCAGTTTCATCATGATATTGATACAGGGTCCTTTACTTTCCAAACTTTCGAAAAAATTTAAAAACCAGTCCCTTATTGTGGTAGGATCGCTATTCATGGCTTTGAGTCTTTTCTTATTTTCTATAGACAACTTGATTTGGCTTTATGTGGCTAATACCTTTCTCTCGGTTGGTAATGGATTGATGTGGCCTAGTTTTCTTTCGTTACTTGCCAGCACAGGAAGTCGGCAAATGCAAGGGGCTATACAAGGATATGGCAATAGTATGGGTAGTTTTGCCAGTGTGGTAGGGCTGATGTTGGGTGGAATTTTATTTGAAAGTCTAGAAACTAAGATATTTTTGATTGGAGCAATCATCTTTTTAGTGATTGTTCTTATAATGGCAATTAACTTTCTTTGGCAACAAAAGACAGCCACGGCCTCAGCAGAACCTGTTTCCATATAAGGTAGTTGGCAAATAAAAATAATTACGGATTGGAATGTGTGGGTAACTCTAGCATAAAAATATATAGTACGATAGCAGTTATTTTTGAAGCCTTTTAACCAGTTTTCCAACGGTCAGTCCTTGTACAATTATTGAAAAAACAACTACAACATAAGTAATTACCAAGAAGAGATCGCGATGCATTTCTTGGGTCAATCCTAATGCCAAAGCAATTGAGATACCACCTCGTAACCCGCCCCAAGTCATAATTAAGTTGGTGTTTGGCACAAAATCCAGTCGTTTTTTAAAGAAATTTATTGGCAGTAAGAGGGAAGAATATCTGCTTATTAATATCATAGGTATGGCAATTAATCCGGCAACGATGTATTTCCCTTCAAAGGCCAAAACCAGCATCTCCATACCAATCAAAACAAACAATATGGTGTTCAATAAGATATCTATCAATTCCCAAAATTTGTCCACATAACTTTCGGTTTCCTTCGACATGGCATACCCACGCACTGTATCATTTCCCACAATAAGTCCAGCTGTAACCATTGCCAACGGGGCTGATAAATGTAGCTTTTGCGCGATTGCAGTGCCAACCATAACGGTAGCCAAAGTAATAATGACTTCAATGTCATAATCGTCTATCGATCTCATAAGTCTATAGGTAATCCAACCTAACAGTACTCCTAGAACAATACCTCCAATGACTTCTTGTCCAAATAATGTAAGTACATCCCAAATGTCTACGTTGGCGCTTCCAAAGGATGCTATTTGAAAAATGGTTAGAAATATAACTACTCCTACCCCATCATTAAAAAGTGATTCCCCAACAATTTTAGTTTCCAATTTTTTGGGAACGCCAGCTTTTTTTAATATACCCAACACGGCAATTGGATCGGTTGGTGAAATTAAGGCTCCGAAAAGCAGACAGTATATATAGTTTATCTCGAGACCTAGCATTTGTAATATGTAGTACATACCTGTTCCTACCAAAAAGGTGGAGATCAATATTCCCAATGTTGCAAAGACCAATACCGGTCCACGTTGTACTTTTAACTGCTCAAAATTGGTGTGTAAAGCTCCTGCAAAAAGTAAAAAACTGAGCATTACATCCAGCAGAACAGCTCTAAAATCTATATGTGTTATGATATATCTTTCCGCATTCAATAAGGTGGAATCAAAATAGCTCAGTGCAAAAACAGCCAGTGTAAATACAATGGTTATTACCATTAAACCTATAGTGTTTGGCAATTTTAGAAAACGAACATTAATATATCCGAATATTGCAGATAGAAAGACGAGTACAGTAGTAATCAAAAAATAGTCCATGCTTTAATTTTAAATGTGATTCCAATTTGTAGGATCATCGGAATTG
>CAXMOE010000137.1:0-7423 GCA_964194835.1 uncultured Flavobacteriaceae bacterium
GAATCGTATAAGGAGTTTGCATCCATGGTGAACGAGCAATCCAAAAACCTAATGACCATCAGGGGTCTGTTCGAGTTTTCCAATTACGACCCCATTCCATTGGACGAAGTAGAACCTTGGACGGAGATTGTAAAACGTTTTAAAACTGGTGCCATGTCCTATGGATCCAT
This sequence comes from uncultured Flavobacteriaceae bacterium, assembly GCA_964194835.1. GTDB lineage: Bacteria > Bacteroidota > Bacteroidia > Flavobacteriales > Flavobacteriaceae > CAXMOE01. The sequence continues at coordinate 171 of CAXMOE010000137.1, forward strand.
TAGTAAGGAGGCCCATGAAAATTTGGCAATCGCAATGAACCGAATAGGTGGTAAAAGTAACTCTGGTGAAGGTGGTGAAGATGCCGAACGTTTTTACAGAAATCAAAATGGGGATTGGAGGAATAGTTCAATTAAACAAGTGGCTTCAGGAAGATTCGGGGTAACCTCTGATTATTTGACCAATGCGTCCGAAATACAGATAAAAATGGCCCAGGGTGCAAAGCCAGGCGAAGGAGGGCAATTACCTGGTCCAAAAGTTAACCCAGCCATTGCAAAGACCCGAAATTCAACTCCCTATGTAGGATTAATTTCACCGCCGCCACATCATGATATTTATTCCATTGAGGATTTATCTCAATTAATATACGATCTAAAATCGGCCAACCGGGAAGCAAGAGTCAATGTAAAATTGGTTTCTGAAGTGGGTGTGGGAACTGTTGCTGCAGGGGTATCCAAAGCCAAAGCAGATGTGGTCTTAATCTCCGGATTTGATGGAGGTACAGGTGCGTCACCTTTAACTTCACTAAAACATGCCGGTCTACCCTGGGAATTGGGGATTGCTGAAGCACAGCAGACTCTCGTATTAAATGACCTTAGAAATAGGATAGTCCTTGAATGTGATGGACAGTTAAAAACAGGAAGGGATGTGGCCATTGCCTGTCTATTGGGTGCCGAGGAATTCGGTTTCGCCACGGCACCTTTGGTAGCCTCAGGTTGCATAATGATGCGAGTTTGCCATTTAAATACTTGCCCTGTTGGTATTGCCACTCAAAACCCAGAATTGCGCAAAAAATTCACCGGAAAACCTGAACATGTGGTCAACTACATGTATTTCGTTGCACAGGAACTTCGTGAGATCATGGCAAAATTGGGCTTTAAAACGGTCAATGAAATGGTGGGACAAGTGGGGAAATTGGACCGTAAGAAAGCGCTCGAACATTATAAAGCTGCTGGGATAGATCTAACCCCTATATTATATCAGGTTGATGTTCCAGAAGGCACTAAATTGTATAATACCCAAAAACAACAGCATCATATAGAAGAATCCATTGAGTTCAAAATAATTGAAAAAGCGCATCCTGCTCTTTTTAGAAAAGAAAAAACTGCTTTAGATTTTCCAATTTATAATACCGACAGAACAGTAGGTGCTATTATCAGCAACGAGATCTCAAAAATATATGGTGCCGAGGGGCTTCCTGAAAACACTTTAAAACTCAATTTCACAGGTTCGGCAGGACAAAGCTTTGGTGCCTTTGCCACTACAGGACTTACAATGATAGTGAATGGCAACACCAACGATTATTTGGGCAAAGGACTTTCAGGAGCAAAATTGGTTATAAAAGTGCCCGATAAATCGACCCTTAAACCTGAAGAAAATGTAATTACTGGCAATGTTACCCTTTATGGCGCTACTTCAGGTGAAGCATATATCAATGGAAAGGCAGGAGAGCGTTTCTGTGTAAGAAATTCCGGTGCAACAGCAGTTGTAGAAGGCATTGGAGACCATGGATGCGAATATATGACCGGTGGTGTTGCAGTAATTCTTGGTGAAGTAGGTAGAAACTTTGGCGCTGGAATGAGTGGTGGAATTGCCTATATTTTTGATGAGGCAAATACTTTTGAGAAGAAATGCAATAAAGAAGCGCTAAACCTATTAGGCGTGGAAGAAGACAATGATATCGCACTGTTACGTAAACTTATTGAAAATCATTATAATGCGACGCTGAGTCCGCTTGCACAGCGAATATTGGAAAACTGGGAGGAATACCTGCCTAAATTTATTAAAATATTCCCGGAAGAATATAAGCAAGCCTTGATTCGTCTGGAAAAAGAAAAATTGGAAACTATATAATCGAAACATGGGAAAGATAACAGGATTTTTGGAATTCGATAGAAAAGTGGAGAAATATGCTCCCATAGAAGATAGAATACAACATTATAAGGAGTTTACCCTTCCCATGAAGGAAAAGGAGTTAAAGGACCAAGGTGCCCGGTGTATGGATTGCGGAATTCCCTTTTGTCACAGTGGTTGCCCCCTTGGCAATATGATTCCGGATTTTAATGATTCCGTGTATCGAGGCAAATGGGAGAAAGCTGCCCAAATACTACACTCCACCAACAATTTTCCAGAGTTTACCGGTAGATTATGTCCTGCCCCATGCGAGGAAGCCTGTGTTCTGGGCATTAATGAAGACCCGGTGTCTATAGAAAATATTGAAAAGAATATTGTGGAAACCGCCTTTAAAAAAGGATGGATCACCGCTACACCACCTGTATCTCGTACAGGAAAGAAAGTAGCTGTTATTGGCTCTGGACCTGCAGGTTTGGCAACTGCCCAACAATTAAACAGGGCAGGGCATTTGGTTACTGTTTTTGAGCGGGATAAAAAAGTAGGCGGATTGCTACGGTATGGTATTCCAGATTTTAAAATGGAAAAACATATTATTGATCGAAGGCTAAAGGTTCTCGAAGAAGAAGGCATCGAATTTAAAACCGGTGTAAACGTAGGAGAGGATATCAGTGCGGATACACTTAAAAGTGATTTTGACGCCCTGGTTTTGTGCGGTGGTGCAACCATAAGGAGAAATCTACCTGTAGAGGGGTCCGACTTAAAAGGTGTTGTACAGGCCATGGATTTCCTAAAACAGAACAACCAACGGGTAGAAGGAATAAAAGAACTTGGTGAGGAAATTAAAGCGACCGGGAAAAATGTGATTGTAATAGGAGGTGGAGATACCGGTTCCGATTGTATTGGGACTTCTATTAGACATGGTGCCGAATCCGTTTCGAACTTTGAAATTTTAGGGAAAGCCACTACGGATCGACCACAAAATCAACCTTGGCCCTTTTGGCCCATGCGTTTAAGAACAAGTTCTTCCCATAAGGAAGGTGCTGAACGGTTTTTTAGTATATCCACGAAAAAATTTGTGGGGGATAAAAATGGGAATTTGACAGGATTGATCACTGTAGAAGTTGAATGGGTAAAAATTCCCGGACAAAGACCTCTTCTTAAGGAAATAGAAGGAACAGAGAAAGAATGGAAATCCGAATTGGTACTGTTGGCCCTAGGTTTTACCGGATCTGAAATGACAATTGCCGAACAATTAGGGTTGGAAGCCGATCTCAGGACTAACATTAAGGCTTCCATTAAAAACTATATGACCAATGTACCTGGAGTATTTGCAGCCGGAGATCAGCGAAGAGGCCAATCATTGATTGTTTGGGCCATTTCTGAAGGAAGACAGGCAGCACATCATGTGGATACCTATCTAATGGGAAAATCCAACCTGCCTCTAAAAGGAGAAGGTGATTTGCCTATGATTTAATCTTTTAATATTTGTTTTAGTAGCAAAGGGCTGCACTTTTTGGTAAAAGGGTGGCCCTTATAAATTAGCGCATAATCTTTTTACAAACTCCCAAGGGCAGGAAAGCCTTTACCCTCTTTTTATGGATGACGACCATGTAGCATGGGTTTGTGCCGACATACTTTTATGCATATTATTTAGTCAAATGTGCCGACCCTGTCATAATATAAAGATGTGGCCCCCAATATTGCAATGTTAGGCGTATTGGAATATCTGATTTCAAATTTCTCCAGAGATTTTTTATACGCAAAATCCTGAATACTCTGTTTTAAACTTGTCTCAAAAAATGATACAGAACTAACAACCGACCCTCCAACAATAACCAATTGTGGATCTACGGCATACATGATTATTTTGATTGCATTACCAAGATGTTTACCAAATTCTTCAAATGCCTTTAAGGCTTTTTTATTTCCTTGGTTTGCTAGATTCATTAACTCTTCCCCGTTAGAATCATAAAAAGTTTTAAAGAATTTGCCGCTACAATAATCCTCAATTATCCCATTTTCGTATGGAATCACACCAAACTCACCCGAACCTCCATTTGCATCCTCCATTAAATGCCCTTTGGTAATTATTCCTGTTCCCATTCCTGTTCCTAAAGTTAGTCCCACCATATTCTTAGAACCTTTCCCGAGACCGAAGTGATATTCCCCAAGAGCAAAACAATTTGCATCGTTGTCCATAAATACAGGAATACCAAATTCTTTGACCAAGATATCGGCCAACGGAACCTCTTGCCAAGTAGGGATGTTTTGAACTTCATGGATAATTCCTTTTTCCTTATCCAATATACTTGGAACTCCCACTCCAATACCATTGACCTTGTCATCAGGAAGGAGGTCTTTAATTAAATTAATAATGATATTGATCACATCCCACTCACTTGTGGAATTCTGTGGTAATTTGGCGTATTTTCTATCAATAATTTTGTTCCCTTTAACCAATCCAACATTTACTTTGGTACCGCCAAGATCCACCCCAATAAGTTTTAAATCCTTTGACATAAGCAAGCTATTTTTTATTCTTTCCTAACTTTATAGTTTTATTTTTTATAATAGGTTTTGCCCAAATACTTATACTTAAAACATATCCCAATGCAAGAAAAACGAGTAGCATTCCAACTTTTAATGAGGCTGCATCACTTACTAAACCAATAAGTAATTGTACAACTGCACCTCCCATAATTCCTGTCATTAATATTCCGGCAAACGATCCATGATGTTTACTGACCGAATTTAAAGCAAGGGATAGAATTATTGGATACATCACGGATAGAAAGAATCCACTTAGTTGAAAAGAGTACAATGATACGTTTGCACTCCCGTACAAGGCGGCTGCAAAACTTATAATTGCCAGTACCGTAAATAATCGAAGTACCAATTTACTGTCCATAATTTTAAGTAACACCAATCCCAGAAGTCCTCCCACGGTCATCAAACCCCAGAAATTACCTACTGCACTAGCGCCAATAGTTTCATAATCAAAACCATGGTACACTTGTAAAAACTTGGACATCCAATATGAAATTCCTTGTTCGGCACCCACATAGGCGAAAATTCCAAGGAAATATAGGATTACTATCTTGTTCTTAAAAAGATCAAAATAGGTGTCCTTTGTACCGACTTTCTCCTCATCAATTAATTCAACCTTGGGGAAAGTTATGGAAATCACTACAAATATCATTATTAAACTGGCTATGGCAAATATCCAGTACATGGATACCCATGACATTTCAACAGGTACAATTTTCGAAAGCATGGAAATAAACCAGGAAGGAGTTTCTTCTTGGTTATCCAAATTAGTGACCAACCAAGAATACACTTGTGGACTAACAAATGAGGCAGCTCCGAATATCAATTGTGCTAAAACCGAAGTAAAAGCATAATGCTCTTCTCCCCCTGCCACTCTTAACAAGGGATTAATTACCACTTGTAAAACGGCCATCCCAGTACCGATGGTAAATAATGTAACTATAAACACCTCAAAAGTCGGGATATATGCAAATAAAAGCGCCCCAAACAATGCCAGTGCAAAAGCAAAAATCATTAACTTCTTTTCGCCATATTTTTCAACCATAAACCCCGATGGTATAGACATTATCCCATAGGCAATAAAAAATGAAAATGGCAAAAATCCTGCCATTGTTTCACTTAGTTGAAAGCTTAAAGAGACGCTTGGGTTTAATGCGCCCAATATGTTCGTTAAAAATGATATGACGAAAAATGTCACCAGAATCAAGCCTACTATTCGATAGTTCTGTTTCATGTATAAGAGTTAATTATAATTAGTTTGGTAATAAGTCATTTATCTATTTGGATAATACCAAAAAGGAATATTAATAATAGTCCGATTATAAATACTATCCTGTTTATGATCCTTTCGATCTACTTTTAAGAGATGTTTACCGCGCGGAATGCTATCAAAATCGAGGAAGGTCTCAAAACCTAGTTGTTTTTGGTTATTTTGGGTAATCACAAATTTTGGTTTAAAGGGAATATCATCTACGCTAAGCGTATACATATCTTCAACGGTTTCTATATAATCCTGAAGCAATTTTCTCTTTTCAGACCCTTCTATGGCACCTTCCGAAAACACAGGGGAATATATTCCACGTTTATCTTTCTCCGGTTCCAGTTTCTTGTTAAAAAAAAACACATCGTCCTCTACAGTACTTCCATAAACCAAAAATACATTCAAATAGGAGGTGCTGATAACCTTTGAAGGAATTGAGACGCGATCTGCAAAAGTATTATTTAAAGTAATTAGATCATTATAGTTCTTGGAGCTTGCCGAAAATGAACCGGGTCGCATTTCCTTTTCAAGGTAGTTGGAGGTACTAAAGCTGGTTACGGCTATTATGGTAAGTCCCAAATAAAGGGGGACAATTATAAAACTTAATCTTTTTCCAAATTTGGTGTCAAGAAAATTATAAACCATTGGCCGGTATAAAAAAGAAAGGGTAAAATATTTAAATAACCAATATACCGGAAAATAAAAAAAAGTGGTCCATTTCTTTCTCTTTAGTCCTCCCTGTGTAATAAAATCAATAAAAGTAAGCACAGTACCTATACTCATAAAAACAACAAGGGGAATTGCAATAGCTCCACGCACCCAGGATGGGGTATCGTCCCTATCAATCCAAAGTCCCAAGAGGGTAATTATAAAAGCTATGGTAAGTAACCCAAGTAAATAAAACACCAATAAGAAGGTTACTGCAAAGATTACACTGCAATATTTTTCCAGGCTTGCCACGTAGTTGTCAAAAGAGCCAACTCTTTTAAGAAGGTGTTTGGTAAATTTAAGGCTGTAATTGAGCTTTTCATATTCGATTTCACCAAATACATATCGTAGACCAATTGCTCCTATCCAAAGTCCCCTTAAGATTACATGTGCAATTAAATTGATGGTGATAATATACCAGGAAATTTGAAGACCTTGCGTTAGAAAAATACGGTAGAAATTACCATCGTTAATGGCTTCAAGGTTTGCTATTTTAATAGGATCTATGATCATAAACAGGCCATAGATAGCAAAACCGGAAATTATCAATTCTAGTTGCCAGCTTTCCTGTTGCAGAATATCGAGCCACTTTTTAAATTTCTTATTCTGAGGATCGTTCATTTTGTCCGATTGAATAGATTTTTATAAATATAATTTAAAAAAAGCGTACTACATATAATGCTGGAAAGCAATATGTCATTAACAAGAGTATAAAAGGTTTTCTCTTCGCATGGGAAGCTGTTAGATTTAAGGCCTTGGTCTTGTTTGGAAAAGATTATGAGGGTAGAAATGGGAATTTCAGGGTATAAAAAAACCCTTAACGAATGAACGTCAAGGGTCTTTCAAAAAAGGCGGCGGCCTACTCTCCCACTTGGTATAGCAGTA
>CAXMOE010000138.1:0-2624 GCA_964194835.1 uncultured Flavobacteriaceae bacterium
GTTCCCCATAGGCCAAAACCTGGTCCTTAATTTTTGAACTATAATCCCCAAGTAGTGATACCCCTTCAAATAATTTTACCAATTCGCTAAATTCCGCTGATAGATTTACATTGCTAAACGTATGTTTTTGGTACGTTTCAAACACCTCAAAATCGTTGATATAACTTTCTCCATTTGCAGCCTTGTTCAGGATATCTTCCAATTGATTGGTTGCACTTTCCCTAGCGGATAAAACCACTGCTATATTGTCCCCTTGGGTAACTTTGGAAGTTATAATATCCAATACCCTACCAATTCCCTCACCATTGGACAAGGACTTACCACCAAATTTTAAGATTTTGATTCTCTTGGTCTTACCATTTTGATCAAAGATCCCTTTCAACAATTGCTCCATCTGTTGAAACTCAATTAAAAAGGCATCATGTCCATGAAGGGATTGAATCTCGCCATAGGTAACATTACCGCTTGCTTGAGCCAATTGCTTATAAGTTTCTTTATTTTCCTTGGCTGTAAAAAAGAGATCGGAGTCCACACCAATGATATGGATATTGGTATCGCTTTGACGTAAATCATTGAATGTTTCTTCACCAATTCTCATGACGTCAATCGTCTTTAGCAATTGGTTCATTAATTTATACGCTGATAACTGAAAGCGTTCCTGCAATTTTTTACCATGGTGTGTCAACCAACTTTCCACATTGAACACTTGTAGCTCCTCGTTTGTGCTTCTCTTAAACCGTTCTTTAAAAGATTCAGGGGTACGGTAGCATAACATGGCATGCATACGGGCATCATGTACCGGTTGCTTTGAATTCACCAAAAACTGCTCCTGGATCTGACAATTTGCGATTAACCAATCCGTTGATTTCCAATCGGAAGCCACAGGGATTAAATGTTCGATCAAGCCTGTGCTCAAAGCTGCCATTTCCCAGGCAATTCCACCCCCCAAGGATCCTCCTATAACAGCGAAGAGCTTTTTAATGTTCAAGGCTTCAATGCCCAACAAAAATATCTTGGCTATGTCCTGTGCCACATAATCCTTATAATTCTCTATAACAAAGCCATCATACCCATTACCTGGGATGTTAAACGCCAACACAGTGTATTTTTTTGTATTAATACATTTCCCATCACCAATCAGGGCAGACCACCAACCACCATCTCCGGTTACATTGGAATTCCCGGTCAGCGCATGGTTAACCAAAACAATGGGAGCGGTATGTAAAGGAGGACCAAACAGTTGAAAGGACAGTGAAATTTCTACTGCACTACCACTTTTGGTTTTATAGTTCTCTATTTTTAGATGATGTAACATAGTTATTTTCGCTGTATGCTAATAAAAGGGAATCCTACATCGACCATTCTTATTGCAGATAGGCCACACATTGGACACATTATTATTTCAATTTATGTCAATACAGTATTATCAATAGTTGCAAAAGCCTGTTCCAAATCGGTTTTCAAATCTTCGAGATTCTCTAATCCAACAGACAAACGTATTAAATCCTTGGTTACCCCTGTTGCTTCCTGAGCCGTTTCATCAAGCTGCTGATGAGTTGTACTTGAGGGATGAATAATCAGGGATTTAGTGTCACCAATATTTGCCAATAAAGAAAATATTTTAGTTTCATCCACCACTTTTTTAGCTGACTCATACCCTCCTTTGACGCCAAATGTCACAATACTACTTTGTCCTTTAGGAAGATATTCCTTAGTTAAATCAAAATAATCACTGGTTTCCAAGCCGGGATAGTTTACCCAAGCTATTTCATTCCTACCTTGCAACCATCTGGCCAATTCCAGTGCATTTTCACTATGTTTTTTCATACGAATCTCCAAGGTTTCCAAACCTTGAATAATCTGAAATGCGTTAAATGGGCTTAGTGCACCACCATAGTCCCTAAGACCTTCAATACGTGCCTTGGCAATAAATGCAGCAGCTCCTAATGCTTCATGGTATATCAATCCATGGTATCCAGCAGAAGGTTCGGTGAACTCTGGAAATTTTCCGTTGGCCCAATCAAATGTGCCCGCATCTATAATAGCTCCACCAAGAGCAGTCCCGTTTCCGTTGATATATTTAGTCAAAGAATGGATAACTATGTTGGCGCCATGTTCAATTGGGTTGAGCAAAGCGGGAGAGGGCACCGTATTATCAACAATAAAGGGAACTTTAGCCCCCTTTGCCTCAGTTGATATTGCTTTCAAATCCAGTACATCCAGTTTTGGGTTTCCCAATGATTCGGCAAAAAAGACCCTGGTATTTTCTTGAACAGCTTTACCAAAATTGGAAGGATCGGAAGGATCCACAAAGGTGGTGGTAATTCCCAGACGTGGTAAGGTTACACTCAACAAATTATAAGTGCCCCCGTACAAACTATTTGAAGCTACAATGTGATCACCTGCCTTTAATAACACCAATAACGCTGTAGTTAAAGCGGCTGTACCGGATGCAGTAACAACAGCAGCAATACCTCCCTCAAGAACTGCTAGCCTTTGTTCCAAAATATCATTGGTAGGGTTGTTGATACGCGTATAAATATTGCCGAATTCTGCCAAGGAAAAAAGGTTTGCGGCATGGTCGGAATTGTCAAAAACATATGCTGAACTTTGACAAATTGGAA
>CAXMOE010000138.1:2634-7390 GCA_964194835.1 uncultured Flavobacteriaceae bacterium
GATAAATTGGAACGGCTCTAGTTCCTCCATTCACTGTGGTATCGTGTCCGGCATGTAAGGCATTTGTTGAAAATTTTTGCTCACTCATGATTTTTACTTTTCAAGTTATTTAAATGACATTATAAAAAAGTCAAACCCTAAATCGCGGACTTAGCAACTAGGCGAATAATTAAAAAGTTATAAGAAAAGAGACAATTACAAAAAGTAATTTGTTTCGTTATCTATTCTTACTCCACAAATATAAATGTAGAATATAAGATAGAATTTAGCACCTTCTTTGCATTAAGGAGCAAAGGGTTGCTAAGGCTTCAACGGGTCTATTCCCTCCACCTTTCTTGATAACTGATCAATACGTGTTTGAACTTTTGAACTACAAATATAAGGACGGACTATTTTAAATTCCTAATCTTTTTTAAAAAATTACAGCTTGAAGGCCGATTTTACCTTATCTACCATATCCAATTTCTCCCATGTGAATAATTCCACTTCTTTTTCTATCCTCCCATTATAAGGCGATTCGAACACCTTCGTAATGGTTTTTGGTTCTTTTCCCATGTGGCCATACGCAGCCGATTCAAAATATATCGGATTCCTTAATTTTAGCCTTTTCTCAATGGCAAAAGGTCGCATATCGAATAACTCGGCCACCTTTTCGGCTATTTCACCATCTCCCAGTGTGACTCGGGAAGTACCATAGGTGTCCACATAAACAGATGTAGGCTCTACCACTCCAATGGCATAACTAACCTGCACTAATATTTCATCTGCCACACCTGCGGCAACCAAATTTTTTGCTGCATGTCTTGCAGCATATGCTGCACTTCTGTCTACTTTGCTAGGGTCCTTACCGCTAAAAGCTCCACCACCATGAGCTCCTTTACCTCCATAGGTGTCCACAATGATTTTCCTTCCAGTCAATCCCGTATCGCCATGGGGACCCCCAACAACAAATTTACCGGTGGGGTTAATATGGTATTTTATGGAGTCATTGAACAAGGCCTGAATTCTTGGCAGCAATTGCTCTTGAACTTTGGGAATTAATATCGAAATAATATCCTCATTGATTTTTGCCAACATTCTGTCATCATTTTCATCAAAGGCGTCATGCTGTGTAGAAATCACTATAGTATCAATCCGTTGAGGAATATTGTCATCTGAATATTCTATGGTCACCTGTGCTTTGGCATCGGGGCGCAAATATTTTATCTCCTTACATTCCCGTCTTAAATCTGCCAGCACTTGCAATATCTTATGGGAAATATCCAATGCAAGAGGCATAAAATTTTCCGTTTCCCTGGTAGCATAACCAAACATCATTCCTTGATCGCCAGCTCCTTGTTCTTCTTTGGAACCCCTATCGACCCCCTGATTAATTTCCTTTGATTGTTCATGAATCAAAGAAATCACACCACATGAGTCCCCACTGAATTGATACTCTCCTTTTGTATACCCAATCTTATTGATAACCTCTCTTGTAATGCTCTGAACATCTAAATAGGTTGCACTCTTCACCTCACCTGCCAATACTACCTGACCTGTGGTGACCAAGGTCTCACAGGCTACTTTACTCTCTGGATCAAAGGCCAAAAAGTTATCCAATAAGGCATCGCTGATTTGATCCGCAATTTTATCGGGGTGACCTTCACTAACAGATTCCGAAGTAAACAAATATGCCATAACTTCCAATTAATTTAATTTAAGTAAGGAATCTGACGTATAAATCTAAAGAAGTTTACACTGCTTTAGCATTTTTTTATACTGAATTTAGATCAGCATAAGAGGTTGCAATCAGTCAAATCCCTCCTCTTTCCTTTCGATAGGCAAAAGTACATATTTGTAGAAGAAATAAAAATTTTGAAATAAAAATATTATTGATGGGTATTTCAACTTATATTTTTTCTCTTACCCAAGATACTTTGTATATTGTATGCCCAACCAGAATTTCAAAATAAACACCAACCAACAATTAACCAAAAGATATGCACATTGCAGTAGCAGGTAATATAGGAGCGGGTAAAACCACTTTGACCAAATTACTTTCCAAACATTATAAATGGGAAGCACATTTTGAGGACGTAGTGGACAATCCCTATCTGGATGATTTTTATAACCAAATGGAGCGTTGGAGTTTTAATCTTCAAATCTATTTTTTAAACAGTAGATATCGCCAAATATTACAGATACGGGAAAGTGGCAAAAACATTATCCAAGATAGGACCATCTATGAAGACGCCTTTATTTTTGCGCCCAACTTACATGCCATGGGCTTAATGACCAACAGGGATTTTACAAATTATTCCAGCCTCTTTGAATTGATGGAAAGTTTCGTACAACCCCCTGATCTGTTGATTTACCTTAGAAGTTCAATACCAAATTTGGTAAATCAGATCCATAAACGTGGGAGGGATTATGAAAATACTATTTCAATAGATTATCTAAGTCGTTTGAACGAGCGTTATGAGGCTTGGGCACAGAATTATGAGAAAGGAAAACTTTTGGTCATTGAAGTCGATCACCTAAATTTTGTGGATAATCCCGAGGATTTGGGAGAGGTAATCAATAGGATCGATGCGGAGATCCACGGACTGTTCTAAACTAAGGTTTTACAAATAAAAAAACCCCAAGATCAAATCTCGGGGTTTTTTTATTTTATGGGTGAACATCTATTTTTTTACGATATTTACGCGTTCTATTTTCGTAAACGGCTTGCCATTTTCATCAACAATCGATTTTTCAAAATCAGCCAATTTTGTTTGTACTTCCTCTTCGGTTCCACTAAATGTCAACTCCTTGGTAGCTTCTTGGCCTCCAATCGTAGTCGTATAAACCACTGTAGCTTCGGCCAAATCGGCTTTGTTAAGGTTCATTTCCACTTTTACCTCCTGCTCTTTGGTTACCATACCTGTTTCCCCAGCATGTTCAGCCAATATTGGGGCAATTACCAATCCTACCAAACAAGTCAATTTTATTAAAATGTTCATGGACGGTCCAGAAGTATCCTTAAAAGGATCACCCACAGTATCCCCTGTTACAGCTGCCTTATGGGCATCAGAACCCTTATAGGTCATTTCCCCATCGATTTCCACTCCAGCTTCAAACGATTTCTTTGCGTTGTCCCATGCACCTCCGGCATTGTTTTGGAAAATGGCCCACATTACTCCGGATACACAAACTCCGGCCATATAACCTCCTAAAGGTTCGGCTCCAAAAACAAGTCCAATGATTATAGGTGTAATTATTGTTATCAGTCCGGGCAATATCATTTCCCTTAAAGCCGCTTTGGTAGAAATATCCACACATTTAGCATATTCAGGAACCCCGGTACCTTCCATAATACCTGGAATTTCCTTAAACTGCCGACGTACTTCCTGTACCATTTCCATCGCAGCTTTACCTACCGACTGCATAGCAAGGGCAGAAAATATAACGGGAATCATCCCTCCAACAAATAACATGGCCAATACATCTGCCTTGAAAATATTAATACCATCGATCCCTGTAAATGTTACATAAGCGGCAAACAATGCCAAAGCTGTTAAAGCAGCAGAAGCAATCGCAAACCCTTTTCCCACGGCTGCCGTGGTATTACCTACAGAGTCCAAAATATCGGTGCGTTCGCGAACTTCAGGATCTAACTTACTCATTTCAGCAACACCCCCTGCATTATCCGCAATAGGTCCGAAAGCATCAATCGCCAATTGCATGGCGGTTGTAGCCATCATAGCTGAAGCTGCCAATGCAACTCCATAAAATCCTGCCAACTCATAGGATCCATAAATGGCCGCAGCAAATAATAATACCGATAAAAAGGTTGATTTCATTCCTACAGCCAAACCTGCAATAATATTGGTTGCAGCACCTGTAGAACTATTTTTTACAATATTCATTACTGGCTTTTTACCCAAACTTGTGTAATAGGCTGTTACCACAGAAATTAAAGCTCCAACTGCCAAGCCAATACAAGCCGACCAAAATACATTCATTGATGGAATGTCTTTATACCCTTCACCGAAGAATTTCATATTCATTGTCTCCGGCAACATCCAATCAATGAGGAAAAAACTGGAAATTAAAGTAATTATAATGGCTGCCCAGTTTCCTGTATCCAACGCTTTTTGAACTTGCGACTCTTTCGCATCATTACTTTTAATCCCAACTAAAAATGTGCCGAGGATAGATGCTAATATCCCTACTCCTGCAATAACAATAGGCAACAAGATAGGTCCCATATTATTAAAGGCATCTGTAAATTGAGAATTTACCGACATGTCTTTGATCAGGTAGTTACCCAATACCATGGAGGCCAATACTGTTGCAACATAACTACCGAAAAGGTCGGCACCCATTCCCGCAACGTCACCTACGTTATCACCAACGTTATCAGCGATAGTTGCAGGATTACGTGGATCGTCTTCGGGGATTCCTGCTTCAACTTTCCCTACCAAATCGGCCCCAACATCTGCGGCTTTTGTATAAATTCCACCTCCAACACGAGCAAATAAGGCGATTGACTCTGCTCCTAGTGAGAATCCTGCCAAAGTTTCAAGGACAACGGTCATGTTATTATAAAATGTTCCCTCAACCCCTAAAAATTGACCAACAAACAATAAGAAGAACAGACTTAATCCCAATACTGCTAAACTTGCAACACCAAGTCCCATTACCGTTCCTCCACCAAACGACACCTTTAGTGCTTGGGGCAGGCTTGTTTTGGCTGCCTCGGCTGTACGTGCATTGGCTTCAGTTGCAATACGCA
>CAXMOE010000139.1:0-5339 GCA_964194835.1 uncultured Flavobacteriaceae bacterium
AGATCTTATCCATATTTTTGCATTATTGTATTCAAAAATATTTGCGCAAACGAAACTTTGTCTTAAATTTGCACGCTCTTTAGCGGTATTGGCCTATGGTGTAATTGGTAACACAGCTGGTTTTGGTCCAGTCGTTCAAGGTTCGAGTCCTTGTAGGCCACCAAAATTTAGCATATTCCCGACCTTGAATTGAGTCGGGAATTGCGGTTTTAGGAATCATAATAAGAGTTCAAGTCCTAATATTTCATTACAAACGTTGCTTGCCAATTTAATGATTGGAGTATATTAAAAAAATTGTATATTTGCAGCGCTGAAAGAATATAAAGTATTCATGAGGGGACAATTTGTCCCCTCTTTTATTAGTAATACTTTAATTTTAAAATTCCACTAAATGGGGAATTTTGGAATATTTGGCTAAGTGAGACCGTCAAAGGACCTGATTCTCACGAAACATCCCAATACTTGGATTGGTATTGGATGTTGATGAAATAGAAGTTTATGTTGAAGGATAAGGTAACGGAACTTTTGGAAGACGCCCTAGAGGAAAATGGATCACTTTTTTTGATTGATTTTTCTATGACACCGGACAATAAGATTAAAGTCACTTTGGACGGGGATGAAGGGGTGACCTTACAGGACTGCATGAACATTAGCCGGGCCATTGAGCATAACTTGGACAGGGAAGATGAAGACTTCGCCTTAGAAGTAGCCTCCGCCGGTGCCACCGCTCCAATAGTGTTGGCCAGACAATATAAAAAGAATATCGGCAGGAAATTGGAAGTAAAACTCCAAGATAAAAGTTTCGAGGGGAACCTAACTGCAGTAGCTGAAGATAGTATTACTTTGGAGTGGAAGGCCAGAGAACCCAAACCAGTTGGTAAAGGGAAAATAACTGTTCAGAAAAAGCAGGAAATAGCAATTTCTGATATTCAGGAAGCAAAAGTTGTATTAAAATATTAATTGTAGATCAAAATGGAAAATATTGCGCTGATCGAATCTTTCTCCGAATTTAAGGATGATAAATTTATAGACAGGGTAACGTTAATGGCAATTTTGGAGGATGTCTTTAGAAACGCCCTGAAAAAGAAATTCGGTTCGGATGACAACTTCGATATTATTATAAATCCAGATAAAGGGGATTTGGAAATTTGGAGGAATAGAATTGTTGTGCTTGATGGTGAAGTGGAAGATCCCAATGAAGAGATATCACTTTCCGAAGCCCAAAAGATTGAACCGGATTTTGAAGTGGGTGAAGATGTTTCCGAAGAGGTAAAATTGATAGATTTGGGAAGAAGAGCCATCTTGGCATTGCGTCAGAATCTTATTTCCAAAATACATGAGCACGATAATACTACAATATACAAACAGTTCAAGGATCTGGAAGGTGAAATTTACACGGCTGAGGTGCATCATATAAGACATAAGGCCATTATTTTGTTGGATGACGAAGGGAATGAGATTATTATGCCGAAGGACAAGCAAATTCCAACCGATTTTTTCAGAAAAGGGGATAATGTAAGGGGGATTATCGAAAGTGTTGAATTAAAGGGAAATAAGCCCATGATTATCATGTCAAGGACATCACCCATGTTTTTGGAACAATTGTTTTTTCAGGAAATTCCAGAGGTGTTCGATGGTTTGATTACTATTAAAAAAGCGGTTCGTATTCCTGGTGAGAAAGCAAAGGTAGCAGTAGATTCTTATGACGATCGAATAGATCCAGTGGGTGCATGTGTAGGGATGAAAGGTTCTCGGATCCACGGAATTGTTAGGGAATTGGGTAATGAAAATATAGATGTAATTAATTGGACAGCGAATCCGCAATTGATGGTGACCAGGGCATTGAGTCCAGCTAGGGTTTCCACGGTTAAACTGAACGATGAAAAAATGACCGCACAGGTTTACTTAAAGCCTGAGGAGGTTTCAAAAGCAATAGGTAGGGGAGGTCACAATATTAGATTGGCGGGCCAACTCACAGGGTATGAGATTGACGTTTTCCGTGAAGGCGTTGAAGAGGATGTAGAGCTTACGGAATTTTCCGATGAAATAGAAGCATGGGTCATAGCCGAGTTCAAAAAAATTGGGATGGATACAGCTAGAAGTGTCTTGGAACAAGATGTTAACGATCTTGTAAAACGCACCGATTTGGAGGAAGAAACAATTTTGGAAGTTGTGCGTATACTAAAAGAAGAGTTTGAAGATTAAGCTATATATTAGCAGCGAATTACAAGAATAGTACTATTTATTTATGGCAGATAATGCAACGGTAAGGCTTAATAAAGTGCTCAGGGAATTGAATATTTCTCTGGACAGGGCAGTGGATTACCTTGCGTCCAAAGGACACAATGTAGATGCAAGGCCTACCACAAAAATTTCCAATGAGGTATATCAGGTTCTCTTAGATGAGTTCCAGACCGATATGAGCAAGAAAGTTGCATCCAAGGAAGTCGGTGAGGAAAAGCGTAAAGAGAAGGAAGCCATAAGGATACAATTGGAGCAAGAGCAGGAAGAACGGAGATTGGCGAGGGAGAAACGTGCAGCTTCCGAGCAGGTTGTAAAAGCTAAAGTGGAACTTTCCGGTCCCAAGACTGTTGGGAAGATAGAATTGGAAGGAAAGAAGAAGAAGCAAAAGGAGGAGGCCATACCAGAGAAAAAAGAAATAGCTCCAGAGAAGGAAGAAGTTCCTATTGTTAAAAAAGCAGCGGTTAAGAAAGAGGCTCCGGTTGAAGAAGTTGCTCCAGTTAAGGAGGTGGAGGCAGCTCCCGCCAAGGAGGATAAAATGGCTGAGAAAGTTGAAACTCCCAAACCCGAAAAGGTAGCGGAGAAAGTTAATGATGTCGAAAAAGAAGAAAAGCCAAAAAATTCTGATTCCATAACTACTAAATATAAAAAGCTTTCTGGACCAAAAATCATGGGAGATAAAATAGATCTCACCAAGTTTCAAAAGCCAAAGAAAAAGACTGAAGCTCCCAAATCGGCTGAGAGTATTGATAGGAAGAAGAGAAGAAAACGAATTATTAGCAACAAACCCGGAAATGGGGCAGGACCTAATGCTGGGGCGAGAGGAAAAGCAGTTGGAGGACGTAAAGGTCCCGGTCAACCGCGTTTTGCCACTGTAAATAAGGTGGAGCCAAGCGAGGAAGATGTACAAAAACAAGTACGGGAAACCTTGGAAAAACTACAAGGGAAGTCCAAAAAAGGGAAAGGCGCCAAATATAGAAGGGACAAAAGAGATCAACACCGCCAACAAACGGAAAAAGATATTGAACAGCTAGAACTGGAAAGTAAAATTCTTAAGGTAACGGAATTTGTTACGGCCAGTGAGGTTGCTACCATGATGGATGTATCAACCACCCAGATTATTTCGGCCTGTATGGCGTTGGGTATAATGGTTACCATGAACCAACGTTTAGATGCTGAGACACTTTCTATAGTGGCAGATGAATTTGGATATGAAGTTGAATTTGTTACCGCTGATATAGAAGAGGCGATAATTGAAGAAGAGGATGCGCCCGAAGATTTAAAATCGAGGGCACCCATAGTTACGGTTATGGGTCATGTAGATCATGGAAAAACATCTTTATTGGATTATATCAGAAAAGAAAATGTAATTGCCGGTGAAAGCGGGGGTATTACACAGCATATTGGTGCTTATGGAGTAACCTTAGAAGATGGTCAGAGAATCTCTTTCTTGGACACTCCAGGTCACGAGGCCTTTACGGCCATGCGAGCGAGGGGAGCACAGGTAACAGATATAGCTATTATTGTTATAGCGGCAGATGATGACATTATGCCTCAGACCAAAGAGGCCATAAGTCATGCTCAGGCAGCAGGGGTTCCTCTTGTTTTTGCAATCAATAAAATGGATAGGCCAACAGCAAATCCGGATAAGATTAAAGATGGTCTTGCCAGTATGAATTTATTGGTGGAAGACTGGGGAGGTAAAATACAGTCCCAGGATATATCTGCCAAAACGGGAGATGGAATAAAAGAGCTATTGGAGAAAGTATTGCTGGAGGCAGAGCTTCTGGAGCTAAAGGCAAACCCAGACAGATTGGCTTCCGGAACAGTAGTAGAAGCATTTTTAGATAAAGGTAGAGGGTATGTTTCCACTATCTTGGTTCAGGCCGGAACCCTTAAAATAGGTGATTATGTATTAGCTGGAACCTGTAGTGGTAAAGTTAAAGCCATGCATGATGAACGTGGCAATATTGTAGAGGAAGTAGGTCCATCTACTCCCATTTCAATTTTAGGGTTGGACGGAGCACCTCAAGCCGGGGATAAGTTCAATGTACTTGAGGATGAAAGAGAAGCCAAACAAATTGCCGCGAAGAGAGGTCAATTAATGAGGGAACAATCGGTTAGGACCCAACGTCATATTACGTTGGATGAAATCGGTAGGCGAATTGCATTAGGAGATTTCAAGGAATTAAATATTATACTTAAAGGTGACGTGGATGGCTCAGTTGAAGCTTTGACCGATTCATTCCAGAAGTTGTCTACAGATGAAATCCAAGTAAATATCATACATAAAGCAGTTGGTGCGATTACAGAATCGGATGTGTTATTGGCATCAGCTTCGGACGCAATTATCATAGGGTTTAATGTAAGACCTATGGGCAACGCAAGATCTATTGCTGAAAAAGAGGAAATTGACGTCAGAATGTATTCAATTATCTATGATGCTATCAATGATCTTAAGGATGCGATGGAAGGTATGCTTTCTCCAGAAATGAAGGAGGAGATAACAGGTACTGCTGAAATTCGTGAAACTTTTAAAATTTCTAAAGTAGGTACCATTGCTGGATGTATGGTCACAAGTGGTAAATTGTTCAGAAATTCAAATATTAGGCTTATTCGTGACGGTGTTGTAATATTTACTGGAACTCTGTCTTCTTTAAAACGATTTAAGGATGATGTAAAGGAAGTGGCCAAAGGATATGACTGTGGTTTGCAAGTGAAAAATTACAATGATATTAATGAAGGTGACATTGTGGAAGGATTCCAGGAAGTTGCTGTTAAGAAAAAGCTGAAATAGTAATATCTTAATTAAAAATTGAAATAAAAAAAACGACCGATTAGGTCGTTTTTTTTGGTTTTAATAACATCGCACTTGGATATTTTTTCCGAACCTCAATAAGTTCCCGTTCTCCTTCCAGTTTCGTTTTAAACCGTCCAATACGGACTCGATAACTGGGTGATTCAAAATCTATTTTTGAATACCAACCCGGGAAGTCTTCCTCAACATTGGATTTTATCTTCTGTGCTTTTTGGAAAGAACCGAAAAATACTTGTATCCTATAAAAATTTGAACTTTTATTAGTGATCTTGTAAACGTC
>CAXMOE010000139.1:5358-7311 GCA_964194835.1 uncultured Flavobacteriaceae bacterium
AGAGATAAAACATAAACAAACAATGACGTTGATCAGTTCTCTCATTGTATTTTTAAAATTAATTATTCATCTACCGTACAAAAGTAATTTATTAAGGGTCATTGAAAATGTTTTCTTTTTATTTAGAACAATTATAAATTATAAATTATAAATACCTTAACATTTCCCAAATAAAGTCTATTCCCTATTTTTGCTCTCAATTTGTGCGGTAATAAGCTTAAATGCTGTCTTAGTAACAGTAATTATCGTGCCAAGATTTCGATAGAAATATTATTAATATGAAAAAGGTATCATACCGCAATCAAATTTCCAAAATTTTAGGTATTAGCTTAATAGCTTTTCTACTCTTTTCCACTTCCCTTTTTTCACAAGAAGTCGCCGTTGCCCAAGAGCAAGAGGTTGCAGCAGAGGAAAATATTGACTCTACTGGGGGAGACCCTGTTAATGGAAAGTCATTGTTTAACCAAAACTGTGCTGCTTGTCATGCAATGAACCGGAAAATGACCGGGCCAGCATTGGCCAATGTCGAAGAACGCTTGTTAGAGGATGAAGGGTTAGACCGTGAATGGATTTATGCCTGGGTTAAAAATAGTCCTGCTGTCCTTGGTTCTGGTGATGCCTATGGCAATAAGATTTACAGCGAGTATAATCAGTCGGCAATGACTGCTTTTCCAACATTATCCAATGGAGATATAGATGATATATTGGCATATACGGCTGCGCCTCCTCCTGCTGCGGCAGTTGCAGTTGGAGCTACAGAAGGCCAAGCTGTTGTTCAGTCTTCAGGTATATCTAATGAGATAATACTGGGTGCTTTGGTATTGGTGTTCGGGCTTCTCGTTATGATGTTGATTTTCGTCAACAAGACCTTGAGACGTATTGCTGAGGCGAATGGCGTAGATATCGAAAAGGAAAAGGCAGATAAGCGTACACCGATTTGGAAAGCATTTGCCAAGAACCAGTTTTTGGTTCTCGTGACTTCCATTTTATTATTATTGACCAGTGCTTATTTTGCATACGGATGGATGATGCAATTGGGTGTAGACCAAGGGTATGAACCAATTCAACCTATTCATTATTCCCATAAGATCCATGCAGGTGATAACAAAATTGAATGTAAATATTGTCACTCTTCAGCAAGGGTTTCCAAGCAATCCGGGATCCCATCTTTGAATGTTTGCATGAACTGTCACAAGTCCATTTATGAATATACTGGAAATCCAGAAGGACCAAGCAAGGAGGATTTGGCCAACGGATACACCAATGAGTTTTACACTAAAGAGATTAAGAAGTTATATGAAGCAGTAGGATGGGATGAGGAAAACCAGAAATATAGTGGGGAAACACAACCAGTAGAATGGGTGCGAATCCATAATTTACCCGACTTTGCTTACTTTAATCACTCACAACACGTTTCTGTGGCAGGAATCGAGTGCCAAACTTGTCATGGTCCTGTAGAGGAAATGGAAATCATGTATCAGTATGCTCCGTTAACCATGGGATGGTGTATTAATTGTCATAGGGAAACAAACGTGAAAGTGGAAGGAAATGAATATTATGCAAAAATTCATGAAGAACTGTCCACAAAATATGGAGTTGACAAGCTTACGGCTGCCCAGATGGGTGGTTTGGAATGTGGTAAGTGTCATTATTAATTAGATTAAAAGAAGATAATTTCAGATATATCGTATGTCATCAAACAAAAAATATTGGAAAAGCGAAGCGGAGTTAAATCCTAACGATTCCATTGTTGATACGCTAAGACAAAACGAATTTGTTCAAGAAATCCCAACGGATGAATTTTTGGGAGACAAGAGTAAATTGGCATCCAGTTCTACTAATAGAAGGGATTTTCTAAAATACGTTGGTTTTAGTACAGCTGCTGCTTCATTGGCGGCTTGTGAAGGGCCAGTGATAAAGTCCATTCCTTATGTTGTTCAACCAGAACGTATT
>CAXMOE010000140.1:0-7217 GCA_964194835.1 uncultured Flavobacteriaceae bacterium
AGTGGCATATCATTAACCGAAAAATTGGCTATATCCAGATTGGAGGAGGGCAAATACACATTATCTTTTTGGAGGATATTCAGGGTTCCATTTACCTCTCCCTGTAATTTTAAGCTGTCAATGACCGGGGTTATTTTATTTAGGGATACTATTTTAAACTGAAGCTGTATATCTTTATAAGTAGAATCGGCCAATTGCCCTCTAAGCTTAATCTGCTCCCGATTGTCATTGTTCATCACAACCTCCTCAATCACGATACTATCCAATGTCCTATTGAGAATGACCTTGTTTTGATTATTCCCATCCTTATTTAGAATCCACTTGTTGCCCTTAAAGCTAATATCGGATGTTTTTAAACCAATGACCGACTTATTCTGTTTATTAAAAGTGTGGTAAAAATTTAAATTATAACTATCGTCGTACTCACTTCCTCCTGTAAATTCGGTTCTAAAGAACAAAGTGTCCTTCAAGGTGGTATTAATTAGTTTAAAATCTTTTACATCATAATAGTTGGTAGATAATGCATCAACTGCAATAAAGGTATTGAACAATGGGTTTTTGTTATCTATTTTAACATCAATATTATCCAATTTATTACCATAAGCCGATATACTGGGAGACTTAAAAGTTAGTTTGAAATCTCCCTCATCTGCAATAATGTTCCCTTTAATAAAGGTATTGGGGTCAAAATTTACTTCGGGAAAGAATACTCCCACTATTTTATTATAGATTTTAAAATTAAATGCCAATTGTTGCCCTTCGGAGGTTTCAAAAGGTTTATAATTGGTATAAATGCTACCAATTGAGTTTCGAAACAACTTGTCCAACTCCCTAACCTTAAAATATCCTTTCATGTACCCAGTAATTATATCTGGCGAATTTATTTCTATGGTCCTTATGGAATCGTTCTCAAAGGTTGATGAAACTTTAAAATCCTCGAAGTAATAGGTGTCATTTTTGTTTTGATAATTGGTTTTGGAAAATTTAATGTCCCCTACCATGTTTTGTGGTGTGTTTCCTGTGATATCCATGTTCACATTTCCTTTGAATATGGAAATACTATCATTGATAAAGTTTAGTTTTTTAAGGTCCGCATAATCAACAGAAGCGATAAAATTAAAGTTGTTTTGATGGCCTTCCTCAAAGTCGGCCAATCCCTCAAAATTAAACTTAAAATTTTCATCCTTGCTCACCAATGCACCATCGAACAACTGTTCCTTGAGCACACCGGAAACTTTAATGTCCTTATAGTCATAATTATTGAAGTTCAACGAATATACATCTCCTGTAACTTCCGTATTTAAGGTTTTCTGAACAAATCCTTTACCTTCCACGTTAAAATCCAAGGAGGTCTTTCCAAATCTATTATCCTCGATAAACTTTCCAATATCAAAGTCGATAAAAGATATAAATCCTTTATAGGAAGCATTATCTATATTGTTGATTTCTGTTAGTTCCAGATCTGAATAACTGCTCCCTATGGCCGTATTTAGGTTTACTTTGGTAATTATTGAACTTTCGGTAATGATTGCATCTCCACGTATGGTAAACTGACCCAATTTTTGCAGTGTGGAAGGCAGGGCATTCCCTAAAATTTCAGGTAACAGCGATCTTAATTGAAAATAGCTTGAGGTAAGGTTTTTAATATTTGCATTCAATTCAAAAGGTTCCTCCTTTTTAAATAAATTCTTAAAATTAAAATCCCCCCGAATCCCTGTATTGTCCGATTGCAAGAAAAGTTGTTCCGTGTTTAAATCGTTTAACACTCCATTGATATTGGACGAAAAAGCTACCTTTTTACCCTTACCAAACTGATCGTAGAATAAATTTACTTCATCAAGGGCTACCTCAGAATCTTCAAACATCGCAGTAATATTTACTTTGTTCAAAAAGTCTGCAAAGTCCTTTCTGTTGTAATCGAATACAAGGTTTCCTTTAAGGTTCGATTCTGCCGTTTGTATACTCAAGGAATCAAACCGCATTTGCTGTTTGGTATATTTGAAGGCTGTGGCCAATTTTTTTACTTCAATCCCACGTTTGCTCTTAAAAGATAATGCTTGTATGTCAGTGGACACGTCCGGACCCAGAATAAGGAAATCCTTGGCCAAAATATTTAAATCCTTATAGTTTAGGGTCTCGGGATTCTCAAGGTTTTCGTCTATTAAGGTAAATTTACTATCGGCAATATCTACATCGGAAGAGGATAAAAAGAAGGGTGGAGTCCCAGGTTTTCTAGGCTTATTATCGTCCAATTTATTAACAAACACCTCTAAATTGGAGTTCCTTTCGCCAGAATAGGTCTTGAGCTTAAAATTTAGCGCTTCAATATCGATATCTCCAAATTCCAATTTACCATCGATCATGTTGCGCATGCTTAAAATCGATGTTGTGAGTCGATCAATATAAAATAGGGTATCTTTCCTATAATCCTCTACATAGACTCCTTTCAGAGAACTATCCAGCGATATCAAAGAAATTCGTATACGATCAATACTGATACTGGTCCCAAACTCTTTGTTCAGTGTATCCGTAGCGTATTTGGCAAAGCGAGTCTGCACTATAGGCAAGGACAAAATAATTGTCCCCAAAACACAAATCAGTAGAACCACCAATAGTGTTCTAACCAATATTTTTCTTAATTTTTTGATAGGGCTTTTATGTTTTACCTTTGTGTCTCCAATTTTTATTCCAAATTTAAGTGGAAAACGAAAATATTTATATACTTGCCATAGAATCTTCCTGTGATGATACTTCAGCAGCCGTATTGTGTAACAAAAAAACGCTTAGCAATGTAGTTGCTACACAAAAAATACATGAGCAATACGGGGGTGTTGTCCCCGAACTTGCGTCAAGGGCCCACCAACAAAACATTGTTCCTGTGGTGCACCAAGCATTGGCTAAAGCAAATATCGACAAAAAACAGTTATCCGCCATAGCTTTTACACGTGGACCTGGACTAATGGGCTCTTTATTGGTAGGCACCTCTTTTGCGAAGTCTTTAGCCTTGGGATTGAATATTCCCCTGATAGAGGTAAACCATATGCAAGCCCACATTTTGGCCCATTTTATAGAAGAAGATAATGGCAATACTCCAGACTTTCCATTTTTGGCAATGACAATCAGCGGAGGGCATACCCAAATTGTATTGGTAAAGGATTATTTTGATATGGAAATCTTGGGAGAGACCTTGGATGATGCCGTTGGGGAAGCTTTTGATAAGAGTGCCAAGATTTTAGGCTTGCCCTATCCCGGCGGCCCATTGATCGACGAATATGCACAATTTGGAAATCCTAAAGCTTTTCCTTTCCCAAAACCCAAGGTCGAAGGTCTTAATTTTAGTTTCAGTGGCTTAAAGACCAGCATTCTCTACTTTGTACAACGTGAAACCAAAAATAATTCAAATTTTGTTTCTCAAAACTTGAATGATATTTGTGCCTCTATACAGTATACCATAGTTGAAATACTTATGGATAAGCTAAAAAAAGCAGTAAAACAGACCAACATAAGACAGATTGCCATTGGTGGCGGGGTATCTGCTAATTCAGGGATACGAAACAGTTTAAAAGATGCTGAAGAAAAACATGGTTGGACCCCCTATATTCCCGGGTTTGAATATTGTACGGACAATGCAGCAATGATAGGTATTGTAGGGTATTTAAAATATTTAAACGAAGATTTTACAGATCAAAGTGTCAGTGCAAAGGCTCGATATATTATTGAATGATTATTGTTTTACTATGGCGTATAACGAAGACTTGGCAAATAGAATTAGGGCAACATTGAAACTATTCCCTGAAGCAATAAAAACTGTTCTTGCCGAAAAGAAAATGTTCGGCGGATTGTCTTTTCTTTACCATGGAAAAATGACCGTAGGTATTGTTAAAGAAGAATTGGCGGTAAGGGTCATTTCCAAAAGAATGGATGATGTACTTAGATTGGACCATGTTCGACCAATGGACTTCACCAAACGCCCTATGAAAGAGTTTATCTATGTTTCTGGAAAAGGTTTTAGAACAGAGGAACAACTCCTATCTTGGATAGAATTGGGAATTGAACACGCGACTAATAACTTGTAAATAATAATCAACCTCAAACCTATGCAACTTTTTTACAGCCCCGATTTGAACAAAAGTGATTCACAATTCACTTTTCCACAAGAAGAGAGTCGACATATTATGAAAGTGCTCCGCAAAAAGGAAGGAGATACTTTGTATATAACCGATGGGAAGGGCTACTTGTATGATGCGAAAATAATACTTGCCGATCTTAAAAGATGTAAAGTGGAAATTGTATCAAGGAAAAAGAAACATCCAAAGATGTACTGGCTGCATCTGGTAGTGGCCCCTACAAAAATGAATGACCGTTTCGAATGGTTTTTGGAAAAGGCCACAGAGATCGGAGTCAATGAAATAACCCCAATCATTTGCGAGCGATCGGAGCGAAAAGTCTTAAAAATTGAGCGGATGGAAAAGGTAATTAGGTCCGCAATGAAACAATCCTTACAGACCTACCTCCCAAAATTTAATAAACCCATTTCCTTTGCAGATTATATGGCCCAACCACAAAAAGGTTTACAATTTATTGCGCATTGTGAAGATGAGGAAAAATTAGAGCTGAAAAGACGTGTGGCTGCAGATAAGGACGTTACAATACTAATTGGTCCTGAGGGGGATTTTACCCGGTCCGAGATTAAAATGGCCTATGATAAAGGATATTTGCCGGTCTCGTTAGGAAAAAACCGATTGCGTACTGAAACAGCCGGAATTGTCGCCTGTACTACCGTCGCAATGATCAATAACGGATAACCGCATTGTTGTATATTTATCATATGAGATATTTGTTAATACTTGTTTTTACTGTTATAACGGCCTTGGGTGGCAAGCTAAATGCCCAAGAGATTGCCATTCTTAAGTATGGGGGTGGTGGCGATTGGTATTCCAACCCCACGGCATTGCCCAATTTAATTCGGTTTTGCAACCTCAATATTGGCACAAGGATCAATACCAAACCTCAAACAGTTGAAGTGGGTAATATTGACCTTTTCCAATACCCTTTTCTGCATATGACAGGTCATGGCAATGTGTACTTTTCGCAAGAAGAGGCAGAGAATCTTAGAACCTATCTTTTGGCTGGCGGGTTTGTACATATTGACGATAATTATGGAATGGAACCCTATCTTCGTAAAGAATTGATTAAAGTGTTCCCAGACAAGGATCTGATAGAATTGGGAGCAGATCATCCCATCTTTTTACAGAAGTATAAATTTCCCAAAGGGCTGCCCAAAATTCATGAACATGAGGGCAAACGGCCACAAGCTTTTGGTATTTTTAATGATGATAGATTGGTATTGCTCTTTACTTATGAAAGTGATCTTGGTGATGGATGGGAAGATGAAGAAGTACATCACGACCCAGAGGAGGTTCGATTAAAGGCATTACAAATGGGAGCTAATATTATACAATACGCTTTTAATAATTAAACCATGAACCCAAAAACCATTGCAGAAGGTATTTTAAGGGCTATAGGGATTATTGTTGGGATTCTTATCCTTGGGTATTTCTTGTACCAAATAAGCTCGGTAATTGCCTATATAGCAATAGCTGCGGTCATTTCTTTGATTGGGAGACCCATAGTGCTCTTTAAAAGAAGGCGCCTCACATTTAGGAATACCCTGGCCGTAATCACAACCATGCTTTTATTGGTAGGGATACTTATTGGGGTTATTTCCCTTTTTGTCCCGTTGTTGATACAACAGGGACAGAATTTATCCCTTCTGAACATTGATGCGCTGCAGAACAAATTTGAAGATCTTTATTTTTTAGCAACGGACTATTTTGGCGTAAGTTCAGCAGAATTGGAACAAGGTATTAAGGAGTCTAAATTATTCGCCAATCTCGATTTAGGCTTTATCCCCAATTTCCTGAATTCATTTATTGGTATTTTAGGCAGCTTGAGCATAGGGCTGTTCTCCGTCCTTTTTATTGCTTTCTTCTTTTTAAAGGATAGCAAATTATTCGAAGAAGGACTTTTGATATTCATTCCCGACAATAAAGAAAGCAAATTAAAAAATTCTATCGACACTATAAAAGATTTACTCTCCAGATACTTTGTGGGATTGGTATTTCAAATCCTAATTTTGTTTATTATTTACACAGTAGTTTTGCTCATTTTTGGGATTGAAAATGCAGTGGTCATAGCCTTCCTTTGTGCCCTCCTAAATCTCATTCCATATGTGGGTCCGATCATCGGAGGAATATTAATGTTGCTCTTGACAATGACCAGTAATTTGGGGTCCGATTTTAGCACTGTAATATTGCCCACAACCTTGTATGTTATGATAGGTTTTGTCATTGGTCAATTAGTGGATAATTTCTTCTCACAACCCGTCATTTTTTCCAATAGCGTGAAGTCACATCCCTTGGAAATTTTTCTAATTATTATCATTGGCGGTTTGCTCTTCGGAGTTACTGGAATGATCGTTGCAGTACCCGGATATACTGCTATAAAAGTAATTTTAAAGGAATTTTTTGCTGAAAACAAGATTGTAAAGTCTTTGACTAAAAACTTATAGTAAAACTTTGAATAAATATATATTAAATACTGGTGTACAAAGTTTTATCAATAAAAATTTAAATACTGACATCGTGTCAGTATTGCTAAAAAAGGTACATTTCGATGGGGTAGACACCAAAGAACTGGCCGAACAGTTGGAGTCCAAACAAAAATGCAGGGAAAAGCTCCCAACTTGGTACACTACTCCGGAAATTTATTATCCTCCCAAATTAAATATTGAGCAATCTTCATCCGAAATTACTGCCGCCCATAAAGCTCAAATTGCAGTCGGAAAATCGGTGTTGGACCTCACCGGGGGACTAGGGGTGGACAGTTATTTTTTTAGTAAGAAAACAGGGCAAGTAATCCATTGTGAAATTGATTCCGAACTGTCCAAAATTGCTACCCATAATTTTAAAATTTTACAGATAAAAAACGTTGAGACGATAGCTCAAAATGGCGTTGATTTTTTACAGGAATTTTCTCGGAATTTTGATTGGATATTTATTGACCCATCCCGAAGAAATAATGTCAAAGGAAAAGTGTTTTTATTGTCCGATTGCCTACCCGATGTTCCTCAACATTTGGAGCTTCTTTTTAAAAAATCGAATCACATTTTGATAAAAACATCTCCCCTACTAGATTTTTCGGCAGGAATTAAGGAA
>CAXMOE010000141.1:0-7104 GCA_964194835.1 uncultured Flavobacteriaceae bacterium
TCTTGATCTATAGATTTGCTACCAAAAACCTCATCTGCCAATAAGGATGCGAAACGGCGGTAGCCCTGGTCGTTAAGCTGTGCTCCATCAATGGTAAGTATCTCTTGTGAAGAGAACCAATTTTTTGAAGGATGGAATGCATCTACAAAAAGCACATCATGTTTTGTAGCAATTTCCTCCATGGCCTTGGTATATAGCTCTAAATCCATATTTTCCTGATTCCCATTGGGAAGGTCATATTTGGCCGAAAGATCTTGGAAGGCTATTGGGGAAACAATGGCAAGCTGAGGAGGGGTTTTTCCATTATATTTTTGTGAAAGGGTATGTTCAATAAAACGTTCCAATTCGTCCTTGAAGTTTGCAAGACCGGAATCCCCCAAAAAAGATTCATTGAACCCAAAATGAGCGATAATGATATCCGTTTTAAGGCGGGTAAGCCATTCATCCGGTGTTTCAAAGTGACCTTCACTTCCCGAGTTTTTTGCTAATTCTGTTTGATATTGGTCTGCACCAACGAATGCCCATGGCGATGGTCTTCCCGAATGGGGTCTAAAGCCCGGCGTATTGCCACCGTCGCACATATTTCGAATAAACAACTCGGTATCGGGGTATCTTAAATGCATTTCCGTTTCAAAATGGCCAAAATTCATCATCCGGGAGCAGAGATTGTTACCGATAAGAACAATTCGTGAACTGTGTTCTATGGGCAGGGCAGGGGAATCATTTTGGGAACAACTTCCTAAGAGCAGGGTAATTGAAAGTGGAATCGAAAATAATACAAAGGGAAGTTTGCCAAAGAAACGCTTCATAGTTATATGCCTTGCAGAGATTATGCCTTACAAGATAATAAATAAACTTGTTGAAGTTTCCTGCAAGGCAGTAAGGTGTCCAGAAATAGAGGTAAAAATGATATTCCTTAACTACAAATTATATGAAGATGTTAAAATGAGAAGGGTTTGGATGTTTCAAAATCCAAACCCTTTTCTTCCAATTTCCCTGCTTCAAGTGCAGGAATCAATATCCGCTAATAACAAATCATTTTCATTTGAATTATACAGTCGCCTTAATCGCAGCTTGTGCAGATGCTACACGGGCTATTGGAACCCTAAAAGGAGAACAGCTTACATAGATTAAATTATTATTATAGCAGAACTCCACCGAACTTGGTTCACCTCCGTGTTCACCACAAATACCAACTTTTAGGAAGTAATTTGGATATAAAAAGTTATGGTCCCATAAAACGACCGTTTCATGGGACCATATTGTGCTCCCATTCAAAATATACTTTGTTAAATATTAAGGAAACGATTTTTACTTTTAATGGATTACTTCTTTATCCTTTGTCAGTAAAAAGGATTTTTGATAGCGATTGATATCTATCTGAACCCTGTTTTTGAATTTTGGATTTAGCTCATAAAAGCGGTTATTATTGACCTGTAGATTATTTATTGGCTAAAATTGTACTACAACACCTAATTGCCCAGGTGAAAAATTGAGGTTCCAACTTAATTTTTTATCTTGCTGATTATACTTTTCGTCATATTTGGTGTTTAAATACCTATCAATAGCTTCTACCGTGAAGATACTTATTGCCATGCTAAAGGCTACATCCGATAGCCAGTGTTGGCCATCCCATAACCTTTGGGCAGCTGGGATAAAACCCACTGCGTAAATACCAGATTTAACCCAAATGCTTTTAAATTGTTTCGCTACGGCATGAGCAGTAGTAAAAGCCATCATCGCATGACCCGAAGGAAAGGAGTGAAAATTTCTATCATTATTGAATGGATCAAAAGTATCTTTCGATTTCCCGCTAACGGGTCGTGCCCGCCCAACCAAAGACTTTGTTATTTGTTGCAATACACCGGTAGCGGTGGCAGAAGATAATAAAAGGACCCCGGTCCTTCTTAATTTTTTGTTTTTAGTAAAAAGCCCAGCAAAATAAGCACCTCCAGTGAGTAGATAGATATTTTGTGGACTACCCCAGTTTTCTCCGAAGTTATTTATAGTTTCCGGTATATCTTCGCTCCTGTTTATAAAAAATTCGGAAGTTTGGTCATCAAAAAGATAAAGTGCACCCGTGCCCCCTACAATACCTCCAAAAGTGCCCCATTGTTTTCCTTTCCAATGCAAAGGTCGGGTATAGGAATAGCCGACACCATTAATTATGTTACCTACATCATATTTAAATAACTGCCAGCTGGTTTGTGTTATATCAGAAGTATTTTGTATTTGGGAATAAACGGAACTTTGCCCTTGAGCTCCAACTAAACCAACTAGAAAGAATAGTAAAATTGGAATTATTTTAATTTTCTTCCGAAAATTTTGACCTGAGATTAGTTTATCCATGATTTTATAATAGCGTTAATACATGCAATTTAACATTTTCTCCAACAATTCATTTGTGTGCTAAATGTAATATAGTTCAACACTTATGCGTGAAATGCAATTAAGGAATAAAGATCCTCCCATCACAGTGTATTCAATGGAAGAATTTGGCAAAGAATTGCTCATCGCAATGACATTGTAACCAATATATTGCTATTATACTTTTTATTCCTGCTATTACTTTATAATAGGCTTTTTAAAGTCCTATAAAATGGCTGATTAAGAGAACAGAACGAAGTAGAAAGGTGATGTCCCAAAAAAGGTTCCTTTTAAGGGATAATTAAAATTAACGGACCGTATAAATGGCGTGTCGCTGTTTAGCGGCATGAACATTTTATGCTTTGTTGGTGGCTGGTGTTTTTTTCTATCTGTTTAGTTTTTTCATATTGGAATCTCAAGGTAATTATCATTAAACCATTTTATTACCAATGGTTCTCCTGCATCCTGAATGGTTTCGGTTGAAGGTTCTTTACCTGACCCAAAGTTGCTGATTTCCCTAGTGTGTTTATTGACGTTAGCCACGATTACGAAACGGCTTCTTTTTTTGCTTATAATATAGTAAGCACTAAGAGGAATTAGTTCTTTTTTTGTTTGAGATCAACAACTGTCTTTTGCTGTTGTCCTTGGAATATTATTAATTATAATTCTAGTAATTTACTTGCGTCTTCCATGCTCGAAATTATCTGCTCTCTAAGTTTTATCACTTTTCCTTCTTCTTCATTAAGCCATTTCATTTTCTGTTCAGTAAGTTGTTTGCCCTTCAACATTACTTCGTCATGGATTACCATCACCTTCTGCATTTTTGTGGATTCGGAAGAGGTATTTTGAGCCATGGAAGAAAAGGAATAAAAGAGCGTTACTATCACTAATATCAGTTTTTTCATTTCAATCTATTTAAAGTTAATACCACAAATATCTTGTTGAGATAATGTTATTGGTAGCCAAAATTTGTAGTTAATCCTTTATGTTGCATTTATTTTCGACATAACGCGACCTGCTCATTCATCTTTTAAAGAATATTCATATAAAATTCAGCGCTCATGTTTTTTTTAATAAGGTTTTTGGGCTATCAGATTATAAAATCAAATAAGTTTCGGAGTTACTTTCCGATACAGAAATTGGCGAATATATTGCCCAAGAGGTCGTCAGAAGTGATTTCACCGGTTATCTCTCCAAAATGATAAAGAGCTTGTCGGATATCGATTGCCAGAAGATCACCGGAGATACCTTCTTCCAATCCAAATTGTACTTTCTCCACTTCTTCCAACGCTTTTAGAAGTGAATTGTAATGTCGGGTATTGGTAACGATGGTTTCATTATTACGAAGAGCACCGGTGTTTACAAAATTTAGCAGCATATTTTTAACATTTTCAACTCCTTCACCTGTCTTTGCTGAAATTAATTCAAATGAAGATCCATCAATATTGGATAGCATTTTTTCAAGTTTGGCTTTTTCAATATGGCTAAGAATATCGATTTTATTAACAATGACTACCAGTGGTTTGTCCGGATGTTTTGATGAGATTTTACCAACTTCAAGTTGTAAACTTTTTAAATTGATCTCAGCATTCTGAAATTCTTCGGCACTATGAAGAAACAAAACGACTTGTGCTTGGGTGATTTTTTCAAAGGTCTTTTGTATCCCCATGCTTTCCACAACATCTTTGGTATCCCGTATACCTGCAGTATCAATAAATCTGAAACCTATGCCGCCAATGGAAATTTCGTCTTCAATGGTATCCCTTGTGGTTCCTGCGATTTCACTTACAATGGCACGTTCTTCATTGAGCAAAGCATTTAACAATGTTGATTTACCAACATTAGGTACTCAAACAATAGCCACTGGAATTCCATTCTTTATGACATTTCCCACCGCAAAGGAATCAATCAACCGTTTTAAGACGGTACCAATGCGGTTCAACAAGTCCTTAAATTGGTCCCTATTCGCAAATTCTACATCTTCTTCCGAAAAATCAAGTTCCAACTCAATAAGCGACGCAAAGTTGAGCAATTCATCCCTCAGGTTTTTTATCTCAGTACTGAAACCACCTCGCATCTGTTGCATAGCGACTTGGTGACTGGCTTCGTTATCAGAAGCTATAAGATCGGCAACAGCCTCGGCCTGACTTAAATCTAATTTTCCATTTAAAAAAGCTCGTAAGGTAAATTCTCCCGCATCAGCCATGCGGCATCCATTCCGAAGGAACAATTGAATAATTTGTTGTTGGATATATGGAGAACCGTGACAGGAAATTTCCACTACATCTTCCCCGGTATACGAATTTGGCCCCTTGAATACCGATGCCAAAACCTCGTCCAAGGTCCGTTCCCCGTCCATTATATGTCCTAAATGAATGGTATGGCTCTTTTGCTTGGCCAAATCCTTCCTACGGACCGATTTGAATAGTTTGGAAGAGACGGTAATGGCGTTTACTCCCGATACACGGATAATTGCAATGGCCCCGGCCCCTGAAGGAGTCGCTAACGCAATTATAGTGTCATTCGGAATCATAATCCATGTTTTGCTTGCAAAAATAAGAAAGTGACTGGCTTTATACCCATGGTTTTCAATAAACTGTAACAAAAAGACCGATCCTGCGTCATATAAGTACAATTAATTATCAATCAAAAAATCATTATCATGCAAACAGAAAACAGAAAGTTATTGGTAGTTACACATTTGAGTCAGTTATTGGATATCATCACAGGATTTGGAGGGTTTATTGTTCCTTTGATTTTATGGCTTACCCAGCGAGATAGGGTAATGAACATGGATGAGCATGGAAAATCGATCATCAATTTTCAGATCAGCATGTTTATATACCTTATAATCAGTATTCCAATGATCTTATTTTTTGGATTGGGCTTGTTGGGATTAATAGGCGTGGGAATACTTTGTTTAATATTCCCAATTATAAATGCCGTAAGGGTAAGTAATGGAGAGTCTCCTTATTATCCGTTTAGCATCAAATTTGTGTAATAAATACGAGAAAAGACTAAGGCATAAAACCTCTTTCTTTCGAATTTCTAAAACCTATAGGTTAGTTATTGAGCATTACTGGCATGACCAACATGGTCACGTTTTCTCCTTCGTCCAAACCATCAATGGGGGTTAAAATACCCGCTCTGTTTGGTAAGCTCATTTCCAATGAAACTTCCTCCGAGCTGAGGTTGTTCAGCATTTCGGTTAAAAACCGTGAGTTAAAACCAATTTGCATATCGTCTCCCTGGTAGGAACAGGTTAAACGCTCCTCTGCTTTATTACTGTAGTCTAGATCCTCTGCAGAAATATTTAACTCGGCCCCAGCAATTTTTAATCTTATTTGATGTGTGGTTTTGTTGGAGAATATTGATACCCGTCTTACAGAGCTCAGAAATTGATTTCTGGAGATGGACAGTTTATTTGGATTTTCCTTAGGGATAACTGCTTCGTAATTGGGATACTTCCCGTCAATCAGTCTACAGATTAGCTCTGTATCTTCAAAACTGAATTTGGCGTTACTCTCGTTATATTCAATGACGACATCTGTCTCGCTTCCTGCTAAAATACCTTTCAATAAATTCAAGGGTTTTTTGGGCATAATAAACTCTGCCACCTGTGATGCCGATACATCTGCGCGTTGATATTTAACCAACTTATGGGCGTCGGTGGCCACAAATGTCAAATGCTCTGGGGAAAACTGAAAGAACACCCCGCTCATTACCGGTCTTAGATCATCATTCCCTGCAGCAAAAATGGTTTTGTTGATGGCTGTTGCCAAAATATCGCCAAGAATAGTCGTAGAACTTGGATTTGACAGTTCAACGGCCTTTGGGAATTCAGCGCCATCGGCATACGCCAGGGCATATTTTCCATGATTGGAGCTTATTTCCACGGTATTGTTATCCTCAACTACAAATGTCAAGGGTTGTTCGGGAAATGTTTTTAAAGTCTCTAATAGAAGTCTTGCAGGAACAGCTATGGTACCTTCGTTATCAGAATCGACATTTAAAACCGAACTCATTGTAGTTTCTAAATCGGAAGCCGAAACGGTAAGCTTGTTTTTTTCAAGGACGAAAAGAAAATTATCTAAAATAGGAAGTGTATTGCTATTATTGATTATCCCACCTAAGATCTGAAGTTGTTTTAATAAATAAGTACTTGATACTATAAATTTCATCTGTTATATTTTTTTACTCCCTTTTTTTATTTCGCCGAACAGACATAAACATTATGCTGCAACCCGTTCAAGTTGGTGGGATTCCCTGAATCTTCGTCAAAACAAAGATATTTTAAATGTCCTTTTCAATGAAACAAACTTATTAACACTTAACCACCATACTTTTTCTTTTTAAGATAATTAAAAAGTACTCCAAGAACAAGGGTCAATACTACGGGAAGGCCAATATTAATCAACTGCCATTTGGTTTTTTGACCGGTTATTTTAGTTTCATCCAAAAAAGGAATTGCTGCTTTTTTGTTATAAATGTTTATAAGTCCATTATTTTTCAATAGATGATAGGTGCTATTCACCTGAAATTGCCTGTTGGCGTCATTGTATTTCCCCCTCTCTTAATAGGGCAAGCAACTATGTGTTATTTTAATGTT
Organism: uncultured Flavobacteriaceae bacterium; assembly: GCA_964194835.1. Classification (GTDB taxonomy): domain Bacteria; phylum Bacteroidota; class Bacteroidia; order Flavobacteriales; family Flavobacteriaceae; genus CAXMOE01. The sequence goes on from CAXMOE010000141.1 coordinate 6,977, forward strand.
TCAATTTTATTTACACTCCAAGCTTCGGGCTTTTCCGAAAATAAAAGTTTTGTTTTCCCCCACACTTTTTTAAAAAATTCGGAATTTCTATAATTTTCCAAATCTTCACTTGTTTTCCAATAACTATA
>CAXMOE010000142.1:0-7074 GCA_964194835.1 uncultured Flavobacteriaceae bacterium
CTATAAGTTTCCCATCAGGGGTATCCAAATGCGCCTCAAAATTAAAACCTACAACTGGAGCAACTCGCCAACGGGCAACAATATTCATTGTGGAAACACCGGTTAGATCAATATTTTTCAAAGCAAACCATCCTTCAGTTTGTGGAATAAGCAACAAGTCCATACCTCCAAAGGTCATTTGTCGAAATCCTTCATTCTCAATTAGGCCTGAAAATGAAACCATATTACTGGGAAGGGCAACAGAGTTTACTCCGGTCAATTGTTTAACATTATTTGCTCCCTTATCGGCATAGCTCGCCGTTAATACCATCATATGTCCTAGTGGCCTTGCCTCAGGAATGATGCTTCCAGAAACAGGCAAGGATTTTTTCTTGGGGGTCTTATCCGCCAAAGACATTATCCACGAGCTTATCTGTCTGGTCTCATCTTTGGTTATATTGGGATGTGCAGGCATGGCAACCTCTCCCCATACTCCACCTCCCCCGGTTATCATCTTCTGTTGCAAATAGTTAGAGGCTTCCTTATCGTTTTGATATTTCTCGGATACCTTAAAATAGGAAGGCCCAATGGAAGTTTCATTTTTCTTATGGCAGATTTTACAATCCATGGAAAGTGTTAATTCCTCCCCGGCAGATATTGATGGACCCTCTTCTTGATGGCCCTGGGAAATAGAAGCTTTGTCCATACCCTCCATATAGTCCAAGGATACGTATATTTCAGACGGATCAATAGCTTTACCATCTTCCTTGTCCTGAACCTCGATTTCATATGTAATGGCTTTTCCAGGAATAAAAAACGATGAATTGGCACCTTTGAGGTCTATGGAAACCTCCGGCCTTGTATTGCCTGCAATAACAGCCACAACACTACTTTTGGCACTTGCATTCTGACTATCAATTGCCTCAACAGAAACCTTGTATTCCCCAGCTTCAGTGTAAGTATAATCCAAACTGGATGTTTTTGTTTCTTGAGAAACTCCGTTCCCCAAATCCCATACGTAAGTGATATCATCATTTTCACGATCGCGCCCAACTACCGTTGCCTTAATCGTAAGAGGAATATTACCAGAGGTTTTATCAAATTCAATTCCATCAATAATTGGTGGCCTATTGCCCCCATTGTACTCAATATAGCTTAGCCCAGAATCTTCATTTGCGGTAAACCATCCTGTTCCGTATTCCAAAAGATAAATTCTACCGTCTGGACCAATCTCCATATCAATAAGGCTATTCAACACAATTTCCGACGCAAAGGGCTCCATTTTATTAAAGTCCCCGTTAGGAAATAGACTTACGGCTTTCATCCATCCCCGCATCCATTCATAGATAATTACTTTTCCATTATAATATTCTGGAAGGGGTTCTTTGCCCGGGAACATATCCGAATAAAATACCGGCCCTGCCATGGCATTTCTTCCACCGGTTCCCACTTGTGGAAATTCATCTGTGGCTCCGTATGGGTAATAAACGTATGCAGGCATTGCCTTGGGCAATTCTGTTAAACCAGTATTGTTTCTTGAATTGTTAATTGGCCGTTCGGCATCGAATAGCTGCTCACTCTTCCCTTCTTTGTAATCATATTCATGGTACGGTTTATTATTGGCAATGAATAGAGGCCATCCAAAATTGCCAGCTTCCTTTGCTTGGTTCATTTCATCATAACCCCTTGGACCACGAGTTTCCAAACTGTCCACACCCGCATCGGGACCAACATCGCCCCAATATACATAACTGTTTTTGGGATCAACGGAGATTCTATACGGGTTACGATGACCCATGGTATAAATTTCAGGTCGGGCTTTATCTGTTCCTTCAGGAAAAAGATTTCCTTCCGGTATATCATAGGTACCATCGGCATTGACCTTAATCCGTAATATTTTACCGCGGAGATCATTTGTGTTACCGGAAGATCTTCGTGCATCAAATGCTTCATGTCCCGGTTCGTCATTCAATGGGGCATATCCATTGTGTACATATTTCTCTCCTTTTTCATTAAAGGGTGTTGAATTGTCCCCTGTGGACAAATACAAGAGCCCTCCCGGCCCAAAAGCAATTGAGCCTCCGGTATGGCAACAAATTTCCCGATCACTTCCAACCTCAAGAATCACCTTTTCCGAACCTGCATCAAAAACATCATCCTTAAAAACAAAACGTGATAAGCGGTTTACCGATTCGCTACCTGTTGGACTATAATATATATATACCCAATTGTTCTTATCAAAATTAGGGTCCTTATGTAAACCCATAATTCCTTCTTCAACATTTACATCCGTATTTATTAATGCTTTATGGTATACATCCAAAGATCCAACCTGGGTTAATTCCTTTGTTTCATTTTTATATAAAATAATCTCACCTCTTCGCTGTACAATTAGAACGTCGTTATTGGGAAGAACCGTCATTTCCGTAGGTTCATAAAACTTGCCGACCGAAAGTTGAGTTTTGGAAAAACGGCTTCCGTCTGGTGGTAGCTGAGATGTCGCTTTTGTATAATCCAACTCCAAATTTTCACCAATCGCATACTTTATCCCACCCATTAAGTGTGTAAGAAATTTTTCATCCAAATAAGTCTCGTTCGTATGTCCAAGACCGGTGTAGAACGATCTTCCCCCATCGTATTCATGGTACCAGCTCATGGGGTGATAATCTCCATTAGTACCTCCCTCGTAGGTTTTCTCGTCCACCGTCATTATTACATTAATGTCAGGGTTAATTTTTTTGAAATTATACAACTCATCGGTACGATGCCATATAGAATCTGTAAAGAAGTTGGTAGCACCAAAATTCTTGTCCTTGATCACAAAATCCGCTTCTGGTGTTCCGGATGGATGACTTTCAAAATAAGCCCCTACCAGCCTTCCGTACCAGTTCCAATCATATTCCGTATCGGTAGCTGCATGTATCCCCACAAAACCACCTCCAGACTGTATATACCTTTCAAATGCAGCTTCCTGGTTGTAATCCAATACATCCATTGTGGTACTAAGGAAAATTACTGTGGAGTATTTCTTTAACGTATCTTCATTAAAAAGTGCCCCATTGGTTGTGGTATCTACTTCAAAATTATTCTCTGCCCCAAGTTTATAAATAGCCTCAATTCCATTCGGAATAGATGCATGCTTATAACCCATTGTCTTTGAAAACACCAAAACCTTTGGATTACCGCTTCGTTTATTTGCGCAACCAGTGAACACAAAAGCTACTGCAAGAATAATTAACCAAGAAACATTTTTCATATCGTAAATATTGGTTTAATTTGTTTTGTAATAAAAGCCGTTAAAAGTAATATTTACATTTATAAATTACGATATTCATAGTGTTTTTAATTAAACTTTAACAAGTCTACACGATAGTGGTCAAATAATTGAAAGAAACTTATAATTTAATTAATGGGTTATAATATTGTACTGATAGAACCAGAAATTCCCATGAATACGGGAAACATTGGGAGATTGAGTTTGGCTACAGGTTCAACTTTACATCTTATAAAACCTTTTGGTTTTGAATTGGACGATAAAAGGGTCAAGCGAGCCGGGCTCGATTATTGGAAGCACATTTCAATACATATTTACGATAATATTGAGGAATTTTTCGACCTAAATAAAAATAAGAAAATGGCATTTTTTTCCAGTCACGGAGAAAAAGAGTATTGGTCCCTTGACTATACTGATGACATGTTCCTAATCTTTGGGAAGGAATCGGTTGGTTTGCCCGATACCATCATAGAAGCAAATACCGATAAGTTATATACGATACCTATGTTCAGTGAGCATATAAGAAGTTTAAATTTAGCCAACGCAGTGAGTGTGGTTGTTTATGAAGCAATAAGAAACTTGAGATAGGAATATTTAGTTCAACGAAGTAGAATTAAGCTTTTTATATGACAATAAAAGAAGCATTCGAGGTTTAATGCAATCATAGCTCAAGTACATACGATTATCTCCTTTTATCAAAAAGAATAACAATGAAGTTTGTAAGTTTACAAGTATTTGGTACTTACGAAAACTGGCTGCAAAATCATTTGAATCGAGAACCAAAAAATACTTGAGTTAAAAAATTAAAACCGATGAAAAAAATTGGTATAATTCTATATGTTTTATTATCTGTTTCTTGTGGCAGATCTCAAGAAAAAATAAGCAGTACTGCTCTTTTAATTTCAAACGTGACCATTATTGATGTTCGTCATGGCAATCTGTTGGAACATCGTCATATTGTGGTCGATTCCGGAAAAATTAAACATATCACCCAAAGCATAGTTCATACGGATAAATATTCCATAATAATTGATGGCAAAGGAAAATATCTAATTCCAGGATTGGCCGAAATGCATGCACATATACCTCCACCTTCAACTTCAAAAGAGCGTATTTTGGAAACATTGTTCCTTTATCTGTCGAACGGAATTACAACAATTAGAGGTATGCTAGGTCATCCCTCCCATCTCGAATTAAGACAAAAAGCCGAAAACGGACAAATTCAGAGTCCTAGAATTTTTACATCAAGTCCCTCTTTAAATGGTAATACTGTTACCAGTACACTGGAAGCAATTTCAAAGGTTACAGCTTACCAAAAAGAAGGTTACGACTTTTTAAAAATTCATCCTGGCATTAAGCGAGAGGTTTTTGATAAGGTAGTACAAACTGCCAATGAAGTTGGAATTTCCTTTGCAGGACATGTGCCCGTGGATGTGGGTATTCGTCATGCTCTCGAAAACAAATATGCATCGATAGACCATGTAGATGGATTTTTGGAAGGATTGGTACCAGAAAAAGAAAATGTAGATCCCAATAGCAATGGTTTTTTTGGGTATAATTTTTCACTTTTGGCCGATGTGTCTAATATTGATGGCCTAGTAAAATTGGCAAATGAAAATAACGTTTGGATTGTGCCCACACAAAGTCTGTTCGAAAGATGGTTTGCCCCTACCTCTGCGGATGATATGCTGTCGTCCCCTGAAATGAAATATATGCCAAGCAGTACTTTGGCCAACTGGAAGCAAAGAAAAAATGAAATCGCAGGTGCCGGTGCAAATTTTGATGAACAACAATGGCAGCGATTTATTACAATTAGAAGGACACTAATTAAAAAATTACAAGAAGATGGCAAGGGAATACTATTGGGTTCAGATGCCCCACAAATTTTTAATGTCCCCGGTTTTTCAATACATCATGAAATGGAGGCGATGATCAAAGCCGGATTAACGCCATTGGAGATTATACAATCAGGCACCATTAATCCAGCCATTTTTTTCGGAATGGAAGATAAGTTTGGAGAGATAAAAGAAGGTTTGGACGCAGATATGATTTTGCTCAATTCCAATCCCATGGAAAACATAAAAGCGTTAAAACAGCTGTCTGGTGTAATGGTAAGGGGGGTATGGTTGTCAGAAAAATCTATTGCCCAAAAACTTGATGAAATTGCTAAAAATGCCGCACAAAACTAAATTAATCATGAAAAATATAGCCTTCTTTCTAATTTGTTTATCTGCCACAATTTCCTTTTCCCAAACACTTTTACGACCTGATAGGGTATTTGATGGTACAGAGTTGCATAACAACTGGGTGGTAATTGTGGATGGCAACGTAATTTTAGATGCTGGATTAGAATCTTCCTTGACCATTCCAGAAAATAGTAAGGAAATTACTTTAAAGGGATTGACCTTGATGCCAGGAATCATAGAAGGAAATTCAAATTTGTTAATACATCCATATAATGAAACCTCTTGGAACGACCAGGTACTAAAGGAATCCCCTGTGGAACGTGCTATTAGGGGAACAGTTCACGCCAAGAATTCGCTCATGGCGGGTATTACGACCATGCGAGATTTAGGAGCGGAAGGTGCTGGATATAGCGATGTATATCTTAAAAAGTCCATTGAAAAGGGTATTGTGCCCGGTCCTCGCTTATTAGTAGCTGGACCCGCCATTGTCGCAACAGGTGCCTACGGACCAAAAGGATTCCATGACGGCGTTACTGTTCCCCTTGGTGCGGAAGAAGCCAGTGGGCCGGAAGAAACCATTAAAACAGTTCGGAGACAATTGGGCAACGGAGCCGATTTTATAAAAATATATGCAGACTACCGTTGGAGGTCTGGAGAATCTTCACAACCTACTTTTTTGCAAACAGAAATTGAACTTATGGTAAAAACGGCGGAAAGTGCTGGAAGATACGTCGTTGCCCATGCAAGTACTCCAGAGGGTATGAGAAGAGCTATCCGAGGTGGTGTTGAGACCATAGAACATGGAGATGGCGGAACTTTGGAAGTTTTTAAACTGATGAAAGAAAAAGGGGTTGCCCTATGCCCTACCCTTGCTGCTGGGGATGCCATATTACAGTACCAAGGTTGGCAGAAAGGAACAGACACCGAACCGAAACGCATTACAGATAAGAAGAAATCTTTTAAACTGGCTTTACAAGCAGGGGTCAATATTGTTTTTGGTGGTGATGTTGGAGTCTTCACACACGGAAAAAATGTTAAAGAATTGGAATTGATGGTAGAATATGGAATGACACCTTTGGCAGCATTGCAATCGGCTACTTCGGGAAATGCACGCATATTTCATTTACCTAATCTTGGAAAAATACAAAAAGGATATTTGGCAGATATCATAGCTGTAGAAAACAATCCCATTCAGGATATTTCAACAATGCAGCATGTCAAATTTGTGATGAAAGACGGGGAAATCTATAAAAATGAATAATTACCGAACAATATTCCATATTTCATATCCAGAAGAAACAAATTGCATTATGGCTGCTTATTGTTGGAATTTGAGGTAACCCTTAACACCTCTTTAAGATATCTCCAAATTGTTTTCTTTACCTTTAACCGACTAAATAAACGATCAAAAACCAATGAAAAAATTTCTTTCCGTGGTGATACTTTTCACCTCTTTTTCCTTAAGCGCACAACAATTTACAATGGACATGGTCCAAGATTTAAAACCCCGAAATATAGGCCCTGGCGGCATGAGTGGTAGAGTTACTGCTATAGACGTGGTACATTCCTCACCAGATGTCATGTACGTAGGTACTGCCTCGGGAGGGTTGTGGAAGTCGACCTCGGGAGGAATTA
>CAXMOE010000143.1:0-442 GCA_964194835.1 uncultured Flavobacteriaceae bacterium
ATGCAAGGCAATTTTTGGGGAAATTGGACAAACCCAAAGTAGATTACATAAAAGGAATTGCACCGGCCATAGCCATTGAGCAAAAGGTGAATTCTACCAACCCTAGATCCACTGTAGGCACAACCACTGAGATATATGACTATTTAAAGTTATTATTTGCTAGAATCGGCAGAACTATATCACCCATATCCGGTAACGAGGTAAAAAAGCATTCGGTTACCGATGTAATAAATCATGTAAAGACTTTTGGCGAGGGAACAAAACTTCTATTATTGGCCCCTATTGTAATAAAAAAGGACCTGGATACTTTGAAATCCCTGCAGATGTACTCCAAACAGGGTTATGCGAGGATTAAATATCGTGGTGAAGTTCTTAAGATAGATGAAAACATCACTGAATTAGATAGGGAGTTTCATCTGGTGATCGATAGGATTATTACCAA
>CAXMOE010000143.1:452-3614 GCA_964194835.1 uncultured Flavobacteriaceae bacterium
CCAAGGACGATGAAGATTTTTTCAACAGACTGGCCAATGCCATAGATACCGCTTTCTTTGAAGGTCAGGGAGAATGTATAATTGAAGAACTAGAATCAGAAAAGCAGTCCCATTTCAGTAACAATTTTGAGATTGATGGCATGAAGTTCCTGGAACCGAATGTCCATTTGTTCAGTTTTAATAACCCATACGGGGCCTGCCCTGTATGTGAGGGGTATGGTGATGTCATAGGAATTGATCAAGATTTGGTGATTCCGAATACCTCCTTATCTGTCTTTGAGAATGCTATTTTTCCCTGGCGTGGTGAAAGTATGGGAAGGTACAGGGATCAACTCGTAAATGCAGCGTATAAGTTTGATTTTCCAATCCATAAACCTTGGTTCCAACTAAGCGAAGAACAAAAACAATTGGTTTGGGAAGGCAATTCCCATTTTAAGGGAATTACCAGTTTTTTCCAGAAATTGGAGGATAAAAGCTATAAAATCCAAAATAGGGTAATGCTCTCCCGTTATCGCGGGAAAACCAGATGTAATTTATGTAAGGGCAGGCGGTTACGAAAAGAGACCGATTATGTGAAAATAGATGGTTATTCCATTTCAGACCTTGTGGAACAACCCATAGAAAAATTGGTGGTTTTCTTCAATGAAATTACCCTGGGTCCTTATGATAACCAGATAGCTTCTCGTTTACTAAAGGAAATTATTACTCGATTGACGTTTTTAAGTAAGGTCGGGCTTAGTTATTTGACCCTTAACAGAAAATCAAATTCGCTGTCAGGAGGGGAAAGTCAACGTATAAATTTGGCCACTTCCTTGGGAAGTAGTTTGGTAGGTTCCATGTATATTTTGGATGAACCCAGTATTGGACTGCACCCAAAGGATACCGAAAACTTAATTGAGGTGTTAAAATCACTACGAGATTTAGGCAATACTGTAATTGTAGTAGAACACGATGAGGATATTATGAAAGCTGCCGATGAGGTCATAGACATAGGCCCAGAGGCTGGTACTCATGGTGGCCATGTAGTTGCCCAAGGAACATTGGATGAGATTTTGAAATCCTCTTCCCTCACTGCAAGCTATTTAAACGGTACCCTAGCCATTGAAGTACCCAAAGAACGCAGGACGTCCAAAAATTATATAGAAATAAAAGGGGCACGGGAAAACAATCTTAAAAATATAGATGTAATATTTCCACTGAACGTATTAACTATGATTACCGGGGTATCCGGTAGCGGGAAAAGTACTTTGGTAAAGAAGTTATTATATCCCATTATATTAAAGGAAGTGGGAGGATACGGTGAAAAGGCCGGACAATATACCACGGTGGCAGGGGAATATAAGTCGGTAAAACACGTTGAATTTGTAGACCAAAACCCTATTGGACGATCATCACGATCTAACCCAGTGACCTATATAAAAGCCTACGACGATATCCGCGCATTGTTTGCATCACAAAAATTGAGCAAGTTAAGGGGCTATCAAGCCAAGCATTTTTCCTTTAACGTAGACGGGGGAAGGTGTGAAAAATGTAAGGGCGAAGGCGAAATTACAGTAGAAATGCAGTTCATGGCCGATGTACATCTAGAATGTGATACCTGTAAAGGCAAACGTTTTAAAAAAGAAGTCCTTGAGGTTAAATTTGAAGATGCCGATATAGACAATGTGCTCCATATGACCATTGATAGTGCTATTGATTTCTTTCTTCGAAACAATCAGACCAAAATTGTAACAAAATTGAAGCCTTTACAAGATGTAGGACTTGGTTATGTAACCTTGGGGCAGTCTTCGTCTACCCTATCAGGTGGTGAAGCACAACGAATTAAACTGGCTTCATTCCTTGTAAAAGGCAGTACCAAGGACAAAGCCCTGTTTATTTTTGATGAACCCACGACAGGACTTCACTTTCACGATATTAATAAGTTGCTCAAGTCTTTCGATGCATTAATTGCAAGGGGCCATTCCATTGTTGTTATTGAGCATAATATAGACCTTATTAAATGTGCCGATTATATTATAGATCTAGGATTAGAAGGTGGAGATAAAGGCGGGAAACTGATTGCACAGGGTACTCCAGAAGAAATAATGAACAACAAGGAATCCCATACGGCTCACTATCTAAGGGAGAAAATTAAAAGTCTACAATCTCTTGGGTTATAACCTCAATTTTTTTGCCCATTCATTCTAGCACCAATAACAATTATCCCATTATATTTCTGACTCCAAGAGAACCTTGGAAGTTAAATATAGTAAATATTAAATTATAAGTATCTGAACTTCAATTAATTAAATAAGAGTATAATTTTTTGGCACGCTGTTTGGTATATAGTAATCGAATGTGAATAGGTGCATTCGAAAATTTAAAACCTTATATTATGCGAAATTTAATACTTCTTTTAACGGTCCTAGTTTTTGGTACCTCTGCTACCATGGCCAACACAACAGAGGATAAGGTTGCAATACGCAATGCTTATAATTACAATAACTCATTCATTTTTGTTGAGAACGGCATTACGTTTTCCGTTTTTCCGGATGGTGAATTTGATTTTTATATAGGAGAAAGAAATGGTGTGAGTGCCAATGTAAATTTTGGGAGAACCAATATTTCATATAATTCGGGATACGATTACAATCCTTATGTACAGTATGATGATTATGGCGCCATAATCCAAGTAGAAAGTGTTCCTGTATATTACGACTACTATGGACGTGTTGCCCAAATAGGTGATATAAATGTACGTTACAACAACGGTAGGGTTTCACGATTGGGAGAATTGTATGTATACTATAACCACAGAGGGATATATAGCCACCATAGAGGGTACATTAATTATTACAACAGAAATTATGTATACAGACCTTTCCATAGTTATTTTGCTAGACCGGCAATTGGATTTTGCCTAGTATATAATAAACCATATAGAAGGTATTATACCCCCTCTAGGTATACATATTATAGACCTTATAGATATAATTCGAGAAGGGCGTATGCCAAAATAGGACATCACAACAAGTATAATAAGAACTATAATAGAAGGGCAAACATTTATAGAAACGATAAAAGGGTTGTTACACATAACCGTAGGGCATTAAGAAATGATGGTCTTAGGACATCAAGTAATTCCTATAAAAGAAGCGGAAACGTAAATACCAATAGGTCTAT
>CAXMOE010000143.1:3624-7032 GCA_964194835.1 uncultured Flavobacteriaceae bacterium
AATAGAGGTTCCATAGATAGGAATAGGACCGTAAAAAGAGGCACAACTGTCCGAAATGGTAAAACAGGGTCAACAAGACCTACTGTAAATAGAACGGTTACCAAAAGGGAAGTTACAAGCACACCAAGAAGTAGAACTGTAACTAGGAGTACAAAAACATATAATAGGCCCGAAGGTAGTAACAGTGGTAGGACTGTAAGTAACAGTGCCAGGACAAAAAGGACAGTTTCAGCGAAACCTGTACGTAAAACTTCTAGAAGTACAAGTGTTACTTCAAGGAGTTCTGCTCCAAGGAAAGTTAGTAAACCAAAGTCCAATAGTACTAGACGTAGCTCAACGAGTACAGTACGTAAAAGTACTACAAGAAAGAAATAAAGATAGTTTTTAGGTTGGTTAGTTGGTTAACCCCGTAGCGAATTCGTTCCTACGGGGTTTTTCTTTTCAGGTACTTGGAGAGAACCCCGTATATATCCGTTGATATTTTAAATCGGTATAACACCCCAACATATATAATCAAAACGATAACACTCTTCAAAACTATGTTAACCATTGGGTGGAAAGAAAATTCCAGGAAATAAAAAATTAAACCTATGAGCACCAACAAAGCAAAAACCTTGATTGTTTCTAAGGTAAGGGGTTGAATTTCAAATTTCTTTTTCACATAAACCATTTTCATGGTATTATAGATGCAAATGGCCAAAAAAGTGGCAAAGGCTGCACCGTTTATCCCATATTCAGGAATTAGCCATAAATTAAAAAGAATTGTGAATACGGCTAAAAAAACACCCATGATCAAAACCGCCCTATAGTGGTCGGAATTATAGAGAATGGCATTGTTGTTTCCCAATAGCGCATCGTACACTTTGGCAAGCCCTATTAAAAAAACTATAGTAAAACCACCACGATATGTTTCTGGGAGCACATAGTAAATGTCTTCGAGATTCAGAATTATTAGAATAAACAAAAGGCCCGAAACAATAAACAAGGTCAAAGAGCTTTTTTGATAGAGTTGTTTTAAGGCTTGATTATCTTTTTTATAGAGGATTTCGGCGGTTAGTGGATATGTTATTTGATGCATGGACCTCGAGGGTACAGCAATGACCGTGGCCATAAAAATGGCTACACTGTAATAGGCCACATTTTCTATTTGAATAAACTGGTTGATCATGAACTTGTCAACTTCCAACAAAATAACAGTTGCAGAGCCCCCTAAAATAATCAATATACTGTAGTTTAATATGGCAGGAGTGCTTTTGGGAAAATCAAAACCTAATTTAGGCATCTTAAGATTACAGGCGTACATTATCATAAGTAACATCCGTAATAGATATAGAGCAACCAAAGCTTTTAAAAAGGTCTCCACAGATATAATATCAAAATAAACCATGAATAGTAGTACCATAACCCCTACCCTATTAAAGACTTCTTTCATGAAATTGCCAAAAACAGATTTCAACTGGACTTTTGCCCATGCATAAAAAACCTCAAAATATGCCATGGCAACACCTATGAGAAAGATATACCAAACAAATCCTTTTACAATTTCATTTTTGTTGGACAAAAAATTACCTATTCCTTCATAAGTGTAATAAACCAGTAAGGTCGCGGGAACAATACATAACACAGGCAATAACAACATCAATGTGGAAAAGCTGTTGGAGCTTTCTGAATTTTGAAAACTACTATAGTATTTTACCAAGGTATTGGGTACTCCAAAAGCCATTATAGGCATAAGAATGGCAGCTGTCGATAATATTACCCCAACTAGGCCATAATACTCATCGGTTAAAAAACGTGTATATAAAAAGATGATGTTGATGGCCCCTATGCCAAAACCGAGATAGGTAACCAAGGTATTGCTCAAAGATTGTTTTAATATTACTCCCATTGAATATATGCAGCTAATTTTCCAGTGAGTTCCCTTCTACTATACTTCTCTATCCCAGTGGCCTCAATTGTTAACTTATCTTGCTGGTATTTGGCAAACCAATTCAAAAGTACTGTTTTTAGATGGGAATGTAATTCATGATCAAATGTGATTCCAGTCTTGGTCTCAGCTATAATATCCCGTACTTCCCAAGCCTTAGGGCCAATCCCTAAAATAGGTCGTTTGGCGGCCACATACTCGAATAATTTTCCTGGAATGATTCCTTTTGTTTCAGACGAATCAATTTCAACCAACAACAACACTTGTGATTTACGTTGATAATTTACTGCTTCCGCGTGTGAAATATATCCTATATGCCTTACAAAAGAGGTCAAATCGTAATTGGATAGAGAATCCATAATATCTTTGCTAACCACCCCAATCAATTGCAATTCAAAGGCATTTTTAAAATCCTTGTTTTCCTGTATTAATTCTGCCAAAACCTTCCAGAGATTTCTGGGGTTTCGTCCGCTCAACAAAGATCCAATATGGGATATGGTAAATTTAGTGTCCAATTGCACTTTTTCTTCGAGGTCAAGATCATAGCCATTTGTAATTACCTCAATAGGCTTTTTGGTCAATGCCCGAAACTCATTACGGGTCACATTACTGGTTACAACAATCTTATCAGCATTGTTTAACACCAAATGCTCCAAAGCTTTATGCTTTTTTTGAGAACCTTTGGTAAGCTTCAACTTTTTATGATATCCAATAGAGGTCCATGGATCCCTAAAATCAGCAACCCATTTTAGCTTAAATTTCTCTTTTAGTTGATGCCCAATAAGGTGAACGCTATGTGGTGGACCCGTTGTAATTATGGTTTGGATGTCCTCTTTTACTATTACATTCGCCAAAAATTTCACTGAGGGCTTAACCCAGAACATTCGTGCATCCGGAATAAAAAGATTCCCCCTTATCCACAACATAGTTTTCTCCAAAAAAGACACTTTTCCAGTGCCAATTACTCCAGCACTTATACGCTTTGTCTTTTTTTTGGAAAACATACTCGCCAAGGCATATGGCTCAAATATGCGATGTGTATATATCCTGATTCCTTTAGGGATTTCGTTGTTAAAGGTTTCATCAACGATGGGATAATTCGGGTTTTCTGGAATATAAACTACGGGTTCAATATCAAAATCCCTAAGGTATTTCACAAATTTCAACCATCGTTGTACTCCCGGTCCCCCAGCTGGCGGCCAATAATACGTGATGATAAGTACCTTTTCCATTACACTACTTCCTTTTTCCTAGAGGGCCAGAGGGTGAAGATAATAGCCCCTATAATAAGTAACCCCAGTACAATAGAACCAATTAAGGTGATTTTACTGCCAGATTCGATTATCCTGGGTTCAAATTTAAATATAATGGTATTATCCCCAGCGGGCAGCCTAAGCGCTCGCAAGGCATAATTTACTCTGTAATGCGGTTTAAGCTCTCCATTTACATATGCATTCCAACCATTGGCATAATACATTTCA
>CAXMOE010000144.1:0-2665 GCA_964194835.1 uncultured Flavobacteriaceae bacterium
AGGTGCGATTGATGCACCATCCTTTCGGTTAACAAATGCCTTTATTCTCAAAATTTCGGAACCTACAGCGGTATTTGCTGTCACAGTAATAGTTTTGGCCACTTGGTTAAGACCAGAACCATTGAACCTTACCTTAAGCTCTCCAGATTCTCCTGGAGCCACTGGCGTGTTTTTAGGATATTCAGGTACCGTACACCCACAGCTGCTCTTGGCATCGGTAATGATCAACGGAGCATTTCCTGTATTGGTAAACCTAAAAATTGTTTCTTGAGGAGTTCCTTGAACTATACTTCCGAAATCGTGCTCAGATTTTTCAAAACTCATCACAGGTAAGTTTTTCGACGCCGCATCCCTATCTGCAGCAGCTTCAACATTTGTTGCACTGATTTTGCTGGTTGCTTTTTCCTTACAGGAAACCATAACCAACATAAAAGCTACACTAAAGGTCAATACTATTCTTTTCATAATTGTTGAAATTTTATAATTTCTGCCAAAATTAAGGAATATTTGCTTACAACAGTCCTCTTCCAATTTTTTTTAGTTTTCCTTCACTTTGGTATTCCTTCACCAATTTATCTAATATCCCATTAATGAAGATGCTACTCTTGGGAGTGGAGTATTCCTTTGCAATTTCCAAATACTCATTTATGGTCACCTTTTCAGGAATAGAGGAAAAGTTGAGTAATTCGCATATAGCCATTTTCAATAAAATTGCGTCAATATCAGCAATGCGGTCTTTATCCCAGTTAGGAGTTTTCCCTTCAATCTGCTTTACCAATTCAGCATTGTTCAACAAGGTTTTGCTCAATAACTTTAGAGCAAAGTCCATATCCTCCCCATCTTTTAACAATTTTGGTAAAAAGAAAGATTCTTTCTCATTTTCCTTAACTTTTCTGAGTCGTTTTAAGATAAAAGTATTTACAATGGGAATATCATCAACCCAGGTTAATTTATCATCCTCAAAATAATCATAGATTTTCTCATTGGGAGCAATTACCTCTTTGAAAAGATCAACAATAAGGTTCTTATCCTCTTCATAAGAACTTTGCGCAGAGGACATATATTTTTCATAAGCTGTACTGGCTACGATTTCCTTGTAAATAATCTTTACGTATTCTTCGTTTAAGTACCAATTTTTTAGCTTCCTTTTGGACAGTTCCTCTTTTAACAAACTGTTTTCCGAAATCTGAAGCAATAATCTATTGTTTAGAAATTTTTCTTGGGCGGGATACTCATCCGACGGAGTGGCCAAATATTTTTTTGAAGAAAGTTTAAGTTGGTTTGTGGCCATCTGATGAATTTCCCTCATAAGGCTCAACTCCAATAAGTAGAGGGTGTACATATTCTCAATGCTTACTCTTAAGAATTTTTCCTGTTTTACCAAAGAGTCATCCTTCGATTGGGTCAATGCATAGATACCCTGCATCACTTTGACCCTGATATGCCTTCTTGTAAGCATTTTTTAAAGAACTTTTAGTTAAGATTATTTAAACCTATAAAGCGCAAAAGTAGTATTATATTTTCAATCCAACTCGGGTCAAGCAGTTTTTATCTTATCAGTTTTATAACATTTGGTTTGAACCCAATCTCCTATCTTTGCCAAATTATAGATAAAAATTTATTGCTTTTAAGGCACACTGAATGAAGGAACTAAAACATCTCAACAAATACTTTTTAAAATATTGGTTCAAATTATTGATTGGTATAGTTATTACCATCATTGCCCGTGTTTTCCAATTGGTAATGCCTTCATATGTAAATAAATCGATAGAGGTTGTTGAAGATTTTATTAGCAATAATATTGGAGAGTCTGTGGCAAAAGAACTCCTTTTGGAGTATATCCTCATCATTGTGGGCGCTGCCTTGCTCTCAGGTTTTTTTACTTTCTTAATGCGGCAGACCATAATCAACATCTCTAGATTTATTGAATACGACTTAAAAAATGAGGTTTTTGATCACTATCAGTTTCTAAACCTAAATTTTTATAAAAGAAATAGGACTGGTGATTTAATGAACCGTATCAGTGAAGACATAAACCAAGTACGGTTGTATGCAGGGCCAGCAATAATGTACGGCATACAGACCCTGACCCTTTTTGCATGTCTGATTCCGTTAATGTTCATAAAGGCACCTACCTTAGCGTTATACACTCTACTTCCACTACCTATATTATCTGTTTTGATTTATCAAATAAGCAAGATTATTCATAGACGCAGTACAAAAGTTCAAGAATTTTTATCGACCCTTTCCACTTTCACACAAGAGTCGTTTTCTGGAGTTTCTGTCATAAAGGCCTACGGGTTGGAACCCAAGATAAATGCGGAACTAAAGACACTGGCTGTAGAAGGAAAGGATAAAAGCATGGATCTTGCCAAGGTTAACGCCTGGTTCTTTCCTCTAATGATCCTATTGATCGGAATTAGCAATATCCTGGTTATTTATGTTGGGGGTAAGCAGTACATAGATGGTGAAATTGCGTCGATTGGGATTATAGCGGAGTTTATTTTATACGTAAACATGCTTACTTGGCCTGTAGCTATTGTGGGGTGGTTGACCTCCATAGTACAACGTGCGGAAGCCTCCCAGAAAAGAATCAACGAGTTCTTGAACGAACAGCCAGAAATTAAAAACGAGGTGGAAGAGCCTACTCTCATTGGTGGTAAGA
>CAXMOE010000144.1:2675-6759 GCA_964194835.1 uncultured Flavobacteriaceae bacterium
ATTCCCCTATGAAGACACCAATATTACTGCACTAAAAAATCTATCGTTCACGATTCACAGGGGCGACACCGTTGCAATTATTGGAAAAACAGGGTCAGGAAAATCAACCATTTTGGATTTGATCGCCCGTTTGTACGACGTTAGTTCTGGGGAAATATTGATTGATGATATTCCGATTCAAAAACTCAACCTTAATAGTTTAAGGAGTGCTATTGGAGCGGTGCCCCAAGACGCCTTTTTATTCTCCGATAGCATAAAAAACAATATCAAATTTGGAAAAGAGGATGCTACTGATGAAGAAATCTACGCCACTGCAAAAAAAGCAGTGGTCCACGATAACATTATTGGCTTTACAAAAAAATACGAAACTGTTTTGGGAGAGCGGGGCATTACCCTAAGTGGAGGTCAAAAACAACGTGTATCCATTGCACGTGCCCTTATAAAAGATCCACAGATTTATCTTTTCGACGATTGTCTCTCTGCTGTGGATACAGAGACCGAAGAGGTGATTTTGAACAACCTTAAAAAAGCTTCAACCAATAAGACCACGCTTATAGTAAGCCATAGAGTATCTTCGGCCAAAAATGCAGACAAAATAATTGTTTTGGAAGATGGCATGATATTACAGCAAGGTTCTCATGATAATTTAAATAGTACTGAGGGATATTATAGAGAACTTTATGTAAACCAGCTATCCGAGAAAGAAAACTAGAAAAATGTTGTTTGAATGGCTTTTTTTTTACATTTTTGATGGATTATTAGCTATTTAAATAACTAGACACTAGAGGATATGAGTGAAAAAGATTTGATGGACCAAGAGGAAATTTATTCCAAAGTTTTAAGAGCGGGAAGAAGAACGTATTTTTTTGACGTACGAGGCACAAAGGCCGGTGATTACTACCTAACGATCACAGAAAGCAAAAAATTTACACATGACGATGGTTCATTCCATTACAAAAAACATAAAATATACCTTTATAAGGAAGATTTTCAAGCCTTTAAGGAAAACGTTGATGAGATGATCGATTACATCATTGACAAAAAGGGAACAGAAGTAATTTCGGAACGCCACCAGAAGGATTTTAAAAAAGAAGAACAAGAGCAAGGTTCCGATACTATAGAACCATCCACCGACAGCTTTACCGATGTGGATTTTGATGATATTTAATATTTTTTTTTTAAATATATCGTAACGACCCTTCAATTGAAGGGTCGTTTTTTATTTTTATCTAATGATTAATAAAAACTATATATGAGACCAATCTTTGTTATTTTGTTTTTAGCCTTGTTCCAGCCTTTAACCGCCCAGGATTCCTTGGATTTAACATATTATCTCCCACAAAACATTACCTATAACGAGAGCATCCCCAAACCTGTAGAGGTCATCGGCCATGAAGTGGGCGAATGGCATGTGACACATGACAAGCTTATGATCTACATGCAGACCTTGGCCAAGGCAAGCAATCGGATCACTATAGAAAATCGGGGACATACATATGAGGGAAGGCCTATCTTGTTGTTAACTGTGACCACTCCCAAAAATCATCGGAACATTGAAAAAATAAGGCAAGACCATCTTGCCATCACCGAAAATAATGAAGGAAATTTATCTTTGGCAGATATGCCCATTGTTGTTTACCAAGGGTTTTCTATTCATGGCAACGAACCTAGCGGAGCAAATGCCGGCTTGGCCTATGCCTATTACCTAGCTGCTGCCGAAGGACCTGAAATTGAAGCACTGTTGGACAATATGATTATTCTAATGGACCCTTCATTTAATCCGGACGGTTTGCAGCGCTTTGCTTATTGGGCGAACAGTAATAAGAGCAAAAATCTAAATCCCGATACGAACGATCGGGAATACCATGAAGTATGGCCTGGTGGTCGTACCAATCATTATTGGTTTGACATGAACCGGGATTGGCTTCCTGTTCAGTTGCCAGAGAGTCGGGCACGTATAGCATCCTTTCATAAATGGTTGCCTAATATATTAACTGACCATCATGAAATGGGTACCAATTCCACTTTCTTTTTCCAGCCAGGAGAACCTACTAGGGTACATCCCTTGACGCCAAGAATGAACCAGGAACTCACTGCGGAAATCGGAAGTTACCACGCAAAAGCATTGGATCAAATAGGATCCCTTTACTATTCGGAAGAAAACTATGACGACTACTATTATGGGAAGGGTTCTACCTTTCCTGATGTTAATGGTAGTATAGGTATATTATTTGAGCAAGGAAGTTCACGTGGCCATATTCAGGAAAGTGAGAACGGAATTATCACGTTTCCCTTTACTATACGCAATCAGTTTACCACAGCCCTTTCAACCATTGAAGCCGCTAAAAATATGCGTGCTAAAATATTGGCCTACCAACAAAATTTCTTTAAAAATGTTAGAAGTGAAGCGGCGAAAAGCAAGACCAAGGCAATTGTATTCGGAGATAGCAAAGACGCGGCAAAAGCATGGCATTTAGCTGAAGTATTAAATCGGCATAAGATAAAGTTCCATGAGTTGCAAAATGATGCAACCATTGAAGGAAAATCCTATAAAAAAGGCAATAGCTATGTGGTTCCAATGGACCAAAAAAATCATCGTTTGATCAAGGCGATGTTCGAAAAGCGTACCACCTTTTCAGATAGTTTATTTTACGACATCTCGGCATGGACATTTCCATTGGCCTTCAATTTGGATTATGCTGAATTGGGGTCCTTGGCAAATGCTGGACCGGAAATCAAAGAATTCAAAGCCTTATCCGGTAATGTTGATCAAAAAAGTAATTATGCGTATTTGTTTGAATGGAATGAGTATTACACCCCTAAAGCACTTAATAGGATATTAAATAAGGATTTAAGGGCAAAAGTGGCCAAGGAACCCTTTAGTCTAGAGGGAAGGCAATACGATTACGGCACAGTAATGGTCCCTGTACAAAATCAGGATTTGGATTCCAATGAAATATTTGGGTTTCTAAAGGAGGTTGCACAGGAAAGTAAAATTCATATTACCGCTGTTGGGACGGGACTCACAAAAGGCATCGATTTGGGCAGCAATGATTTTGATCCTGTGAACAAACAGGAGGTGGCTATTTTAGTCGGTCGTGGGTTTAATCCGTATGATGCAGGTGAAATATGGCATTTGTTCGATCAGCGCTATGATATGAAAATCGCCAAAATTGACGCTGATTATTTCAACAAAGCAGAATTGAACCGCTATACCGCTCTGATTATACCAAATTCGAGGGGAAGTAGCATCTTGGACAGCACGAGTGTGAAGAAAATCAAGGCATGGGTATCAAAGGGCGGCACGGTAATAGGGTATCGCAATGCTGCAGAATGGTTTAATAAAAATAAGTTGATAGAACTTACTTTTAAGAAAGACACCTTAGTGGCCAAAAATGTTTCCTTTTCCCAAAAAAAGGATTTATTAGGCGCGCAAGTTACTGGGGGAGCGATTTTTGAAACAAGAATAGATCGTTCACATCCAATTAATTTTGGGTATAAAAATGATAAACTAGCACTTTTTAGAAATACCAATGTGTATTTGGAACCTGAAAAAAACAGTTACAACAACCCAATCCAATATACCAGTAATCCGTTGTTGAGTGGTTATATATCAGAAGAAAACCTAGGGATCATTAAAAACAGCGTACCATTCAAAGTAACGCATATGGGAAAGGGAAGAGTCATTGTTTTTACAGATAACACCAATTTTAGAGCGTTTTGGTATGGCACCAATAAATTATTGATGAATGCCATTTTCTTCGGGAAGATGATGTAATGCAATTGCCTATTGGCTATTAATCTTTATAACAATAAAAAAAATGGCAAGGACAGCAAGTAATATGTTACCTCTGGGTACAGTAGCTACAGAATTTAACCTTTTGGACACTACAACCGAAAAAATGACAGCATTGCACTCCATAAAGGGAGATAGCGGCACTGTGGTGATGTTTATTTGCAATCATTGTCCTTTTGTAAAACACATAGAAGAGGAACTTGCCCGATTAGGTGAAGAGTACATATCCAGGGGAGTTTCATTTGTGGCAGTAAGTTCCAATGATGTAGATAATTACCCGGATGATTC
>CAXMOE010000145.1:0-6443 GCA_964194835.1 uncultured Flavobacteriaceae bacterium
TACCTCAAAATGATTTGTTTCGGTCAAAACTAGATTAACCTGGGTGTAATTTTTATCCTTTAATTTTTTTTTGAGGCTGCCCATTAATGCTTTTTGACAAAGATAATTCTATTTTTGTTGCATGATACTGACAGATACCCATACACATTTATATAGCGAAGCATTTGATGATGATAGGGATCAGGTCATTAAAAATGCAATTGACAAAGGAGTAGAGCGTTTTTTTATTCCTGCTATCGACTCAACCTACACCCAATCGATGTTGGCTTTGGAAAAATCTTATCCCAAGAACATATTTCTTATGATGGGTTTACATCCAACCCATGTCAAAGAAAGTTTTGAGGAAGAGCTGCACCATGTGGAGGAAATGTTATCCAAGCGCAAGTTTTATGCAGTTGGGGAGATAGGGGTAGATCTGTACTGGGACAACACCTATTTAAAACAACAACAACAGGCCTTTAAATCCCAGATCCGTCTGGCCAAAAAGTATGGATTGCCAATTGTGATTCATTGTAGGGAGGCTTTTGATGAGATTTTTGAAATATTGGAGGAAGAAAAAGGTAAGGAGTTGTTCGGAATTTTCCATTGTTTTACTGGAACCTTGGAACAGGCACATAAAGCCATATCCTATAATATGAAATTGGGTATTGGTGGCGTGGTAACGTTTAAAAATGGTAAAATCGACACTTTTTTGAATGCTATAGATTTGAAACATATTGTTTTGGAAACGGATTCACCTTATTTGGCTCCAATGCCTTATAGGGGAAAGCGAAATGAAAGTGCCTATCTGTTGAATGTATTGGATAAATTATCGACAATATATAATATGGCTCCAGACGAGATTGCCAAAAAAACCACAGAAAATTCCAAAGTGATATTTGGGGTTTGATCAAAACATTAAATGGATAAAAAAATCAACATATTGCTCGTTTATACGGGAGGTACCATTGGAATGGTGAAAGATTACGAATCAGGAGCACTCAAACCTTTTGATTTTAAGAAGCTGATCAAAAATATTCCTGAACTAAATCAGCTTGACTGTTCAATTGATAGTTTTTCTTTTGAAACTCCTATCGATTCATCAAATATGAATACCACACATTGGGTGTCCATAGCTAACATTATAGAAGAAAAGTACGAAATATATGATGGTTTTGTGGTGTTACACGGTAGTGATACCATGAGTTATACGTCTTCTGCCTTAAGTTATATGTTGGAGAATTTGGGAAAACCTGTAATTTTTACCGGTTCACAATTACCTATAGGTGATTTACGAACTGATGCCAAAGAAAATTTAATTACCTCTATTCAAATTGCTGCCCTTCGCAAAAATAATAAACCGGTCATTCAGGAGGTATGTCTATATTTTGAGTACAAATTATATCGGGCCAACAGAACAACTAAAATAAATGCAGAGCATTTTGAGGCATTTGCTTCTTTAAATTATCCGGCTTTAGTGGAATCTGGGGTTCATTTAAAAGTATATCAAGAATATCTTTTGAAACAAAAACCAGTCAAAAAATTAAAAGTTCATAAAACTATGGACAATAATGTGGCCATTTTGAAATTATTTCCCGGGTTTAATCAACATGTGCTACAAAGTGTACTTGCAACCCCCAATCTCAAGGGTTTGGTTTTGGAAACGTATGGTGCTGGTAATGCCCCTACAGACAAATGGGTAATATCAGATTTAAAAAAAGCAATAAATAATGGGTTACATATTGTAAACGTAACCCAATGTTCCGGGGGTAGTGTATTAATGGGTCAATATGAAACCAGTGCACAATTACAAAAACTGCAAATCATTAACGGTAAGGATATTACAACTGAAGCCGCAATTACCAAGCTTATGTACCTATTGGGAAATAATGTCTCACCAAAATTGTTTAAAACCATTTTTGAGACTTCTCTACGCGGAGAAATGCAATAAAAATAACAAATTAAATTTCTTTAACTAGTATTTTTTTTGTTATTTGGGCAACCTTAAAACATTAAATTAGAGAGGTGGCCGAGTGGTCGAAGGCGCACGCCTGGAAAGTGTGTATACACCAAAAGTGTATCGAGGGTTCGAATCCCTTCCTCTCTGCTGTAAAGTTTTAATTTTTTAATTGTATTTTTTTTTTATCTTTAACCCTATTAACTAACTAAATTTAAGTTTGAAAGAAATGAAAAAATTATTCTCAATCCTAGCAGTGGCTGGACTATTTGTTGTAAGTACAAATACGGTAAGCGCAAAAGCAATAGTTTCAAATCTATCGACAACGGTCGCTACAGCTGCCGTAATGCTTCAGGAAGAAGCGGAAGCAGAAAAAGGATTCACACAAGTATTAAAGGAACAATTCATTCAAGGGGGTGCCGGTTTCATGGGTATTGTACTTTTATGTTTGATTTTAGGTTTAGCAGTAGCTATCGAAAGAATTATCTTTTTGAATTTGGCAAGTACCAATACTACTAAATTAAAACAACAGGTTGAAGATGCATTGGCATCCGGAGGTGTTGAAGCTGCAAAAGAAGTGTGCAGAAATACTAAAGGTCCTGTTGCTTCCATCTTCTATCAAGGATTGGATAGAGCTGATGAAAGTGTTGAGTCTGCCGAGAAAGCTGTAGTAGCTTACGGAGGGGTTCAAATGGGTCAGTTGGAGAAAAATGTTTCTTGGTTGTCCTTATTTATTGCCATTGCACCGATGCTTGGTTTCATGGGAACAGTAATTGGTATGATCCAGGCTTTCCAGAAGATTGCTGCAGTGGGTAACTTAAGTGCTTCCCTTATTGCTGGTGATATTCAAGTGGCATTGTTAACGACTGTATTCGGTCTTATTACAGCGATCATTCTTCAAATATTTTACAATTACATCATTGCAAAGATTGATAGTATTGTAAATGATATGGAAGACTCTTCAATCTCTTTGATTGATATGTTGGTTGATCATAAAAAATAAGTCGAACTTAACACTTAAAGCATCATGCATAAAACAGTAAAATTAATATTGATACTATTCAGTCTCGTGGGAGCTATACTATGGTTTATGCTGCCTGAAAGGGATATGCCCGCTTCAGAGGCTGTGCAAAGTACACCTATGAGTCTTATGTTCTTAGTGACTTATATACTTTTGGCCATTGCGGTGGTCGTTAGTATCTTTTACACACTAAAGAAACTATTTTCATCACCAGACAACCTTAAAAAGGCCCTATATGGAGTTGGAGCCCTTCTTTTGATTGTTGCTATTTCCTATGGATTGGCAAGTGGTACTGATATTGACTTGGGCAAAATGGCAGATAAGGGAATTATTACCACTGAAGGAACAGTTAGGACCATTGGAATGGGAATAAATGTGTTTTCTATATTGGTCATTATTGCAGTAGGTTCCATGGTATTACCCAGCGTAAAAAAAATGTTTAGCAAATAAAATATAAAAATTATGGCAAGAGGAGGAGTACCGGAAGTAAGTGCGGGTTCTATGGCAGACATTGCTTTCCTGCTGCTTATCTTTTTCTTAGTGACTACCACTATTGAAACGGATGCAGGACTAGATCGAATGTTGCCGCCAATTGAACCGCCTGATACTGATGTGGTTATTAAGCAGAAGAATATTTTTCAGGTAAATATTAACAAGAACGGTCAGTTGCTTGCAGATGAAGAGTTGATTGATCTTAAAAACTTAAGGGCTAAAGCAATGGCTTTTTTGGATAATGGCGGGGCTCCTTCAGGAAGTCCGGACTACTGTAGTTTTTGCAAGGGTCAAAGAGAAGCTTCATCTTCTGATAACCCTAGTAAGGCCATTATTTCTCTTAAAAACGATCGTGAAACAAAGTATGGTACGTATATAACCGTTCAGAACGAATTGGTAGGTGCCTATAATGATTTGCGTAATAGAGAGGCACAGCGCCTTTACAAGAGGGATTTTACGGATATGGAAGGAGAGTTCCTTAATCCAGAAACACCTCAGTATATTAGGGATGACTTAAAGGATAAGGTATTGAAAGTTAAGGAATTGTTTCCTCAAAAATTATCCGAAGCAGAGACATCAAGTAATTAAAATAGCAGCTTAAAACAAAGAATATGGCAAAATTCAATAAGAAAAAGAGTGGTGATCTTCCTGCGGTATCAACGGCATCTTTGCCAGATATTGTATTTATGCTCTTATTCTTTTTTATGACGGTTACAGTAATGAAGGACAGCACATTAAAGGTGGAAAATTCATTGCCCAATGCCACAGAGATTAAAAAGTTGGAAAAAAAGGATAGGATTATCTATATTTTTGTGGGTAAACCAACTCGGGAATATGAGAAAACTTATGGTACCGAACCCAAAATTCAACTTAATGACAAATTTGCAAGTACATCAGATGTAGGCGCTTATATATTGCAGGAAAGAGGTAAAAAATCCCAGGAACTGCAAAATGTTTTAACTACCGCCTTAAAGGTTGACAAAAGCGCTAATATGGGTTTAATTGCGGATATTAAGCAAGAGCTTAGGAAAGTAAATGCATTGAAAATTAATTACACCACCTATGAGGGTGATGCTTTTAGAAATCTTCAATAAATAACTTTTATTTAGATAGTACCAAAACGCTTCAAATTTAATATTTGAAGCGTTTTTTTATGGTTGTTAATATATTTTTCCATTATCTTTCTGTTTGTATGAGAGGTTTGATCATGTTTATTTTTATTGGAGCAACTTTCCATTTGTGTGCACAAACTGGTAGTGAGACCACTACTTACGATGCTTCATATTTGGAAGACCAGTTTTACGTGGGGGTAACTTATAACATTTTGTTGAACAAACCCAACGATGTAACCCAACGAAATTTGTCTTATGGGCTACATATGGGATTTCTAAAAGATATTCCCTTAAACAGAAAAAGAACTATTGCTTTTGGTATTGGAGTTGGGTATGCGGTAAATTCGGATTATACAAATCTCTTCGCCAATAAGTCTGAGAATGGTATTGAATATTCCGTGTTAGGAGAAAATGAAGATTATAAAAGAAATAAACTTGAGACTCATTTAGTAGAATTCCCCTTGGAATTGCGATGGCGAAATTCTACCGCAAGTAGTTATAAATTTTGGAGAATTTATTCGGGCGTTAAATTTGGCTACGTATTTGAAGGTAGGTCTAAGTTCGTTTCCGATACACAAAGGACTTCTTTTTCAAATACTGATATAAGGGAATTTCAATACGGGATTACTTTGAACTTTGGATATAATACATTTAATATCCATGCATATTATGCGTTGAATAGCATGTTTAATGATGAGACAAGTATTACAAATGGAGAAGTAATTGCTATGAAACCACTTCGGATAGGACTTATTTTTTACATTCTATAGCCAAAATTTTATGGTAAATAGCTGAGAAGTCAACCCCATTAAAAAACCAACTATCAATTCAGCTTTGTTGTGGGCCTGTAGGTAGAGCCGGGAAGTAGCAACAAGGCCAGTAGCCAAAGTGAAACCACTTATGGCTAGGGTAATATTGGTTTCAAAATGGATACTAAGACTTATTAGAAACATTAGTAAACTTCCCATACCCATCATATGCATACTACTTTTTAATTTAAGAAAGAGTAACATTAATGTAGCACATGAGGCAGCTATAAGTCCTAAGAAAAAATAATATAGCTCTATGGTGTAACTATTGGGAATCACTTTAACCAATATAAGAACTAGCAAAGTAATATGTATGATTAAAGGATATTTTCGCTCTTTTATAGATGGCATAAACACCGTGTTTACAACTCCCAGGTTTCTAAGAATAAAAAAGCTGATAATTGGAATGATGACCGTTAGTATAAAAATGGGTAATATATTTCCGCTTTGAAGCTCTAAAGGACTATATTTTGGGGTAATGATAAAATATGTGAGAGTTCCGGCAATAGGTACAAATAAAGGGTGGAAAATATAGGAAATTACTTTTAGGAAGATCCGCATCATATTTGTTTTCTGAGTCTTGCCACAGGAATCCCAAGTTGTTCGCGGTATTTGGCCACGGTTCTTCTAGCGATGGGATATCCTTTATCTTTTAATATAGCAGCTAACTTATCGTCGGTCATGGGTTTTTTCTTTTCTTCTTCGGCTATGACGGTTTCAAGTATTTTCTTGATTTCCTTAGTTGACACATCTTCACCCTCTACATTTTTCATGGATTCGGAGAAGTATTCTTTAATTAATTTAGTGCCGTAAGGGGTGTCTACATATTTACTGTTTGCCACTCTAGAGACAGTTGAAACGTCCATGTTAATTGTGTCGGCAATATCTTTCAGGATCATTGGTCTCAATTTACGTTCGTCGCCCGTCAGGAAATATTCCTGTTGGTAGACCATGATTGCGCTCATTGTAACATAAAGTGTTTGCTGTCTCTGCTTGATAGCATCAATAAACCACTTGGCGGCATCCAATTTTTGCTTGATGAACATCACAGTATCCTTTTGGGATTTGGACTT
>CAXMOE010000145.1:6453-6723 GCA_964194835.1 uncultured Flavobacteriaceae bacterium
CTCTTATAGCCTTCCAGCATATTATTATACTGTCTGGATATATGTAATTCGGGGGCATTTCTTCCGTTGAGCATGAGTTCCAACTCACCATCCATTATTTTTATTGAAAAGTCGGGAACAATATGTTCAATGATTCTGGTGTTTCCAGCATAGGAACCACCGGGTTTAGGATTTAATTTTTCAATTTCCGAAATGGCATCCTTAAGTTTCTCTTCAGTGATGTTGTGCTTTTGAATAAGTTTACTGTAATGTTTTTTGGTAAACTGTTCA
>CAXMOE010000146.1:0-6669 GCA_964194835.1 uncultured Flavobacteriaceae bacterium
AGATAGATACTTTTACAGACGCCCACCCAATCGTTAGAAAAAGCACAAAAAGACTGCATAACAACTACAGTCATTACAGCGGAGTTATTGTAGATATTTTTTATGACCACTTTTTGGCGAAAAATTGGACACAGTATTCCGATATACCGTTGGATGTTTTTGTTGAACAATTTTATGATTTGCTTGAGGATAATTATACAATCCTCCCGGATGGCATAAAACGAATGATGCCTTATATGATTGCGGATAATTGGATCCATAATTACGCTAAGATGGAAGGTATTTCAAGAGTCTTGAATGGAATGAACCGAAGAACAAAAAACAAATCCAAGATGAATTTTGCAATTCTGGACTTGGAAGAACACTATGATAAATTTCACGATGAGTTCACCTCTTTTTTTAGCGAATTAACCACTTTTTCCAAACAGAAATACATAACCCTATGCGAAAAATAATACTTCTTTTAGTTGTTTTACTATTTGTTCATTGTAGAAGACAACCTACAATTCCAACCGGACTGGTTACGGAAAGTGCCATGGTGGTAACGGCCCGTGAGGAGGCTTCTAAAATAGGTGCAGAAATCCTTAGCAAAGGTGGGAATGCTTTCGATGCCATGGTTGCCACAGAGATGGCCTTGGCGGTTGCGTATCCTTTTGCCGGTAATTTAGGTGGGGGTGGATTTATGGTTTACCGAAAAAGCAATGGAGACATTGGCTCTCTTGATTATAGAGAAAAAGCCCCGCTATCTGCCCATAAGGACATGTATTTGGATTCCCTGGGCAACGTAATTCCCGGTAAAAGTACACTTGGTGCCACAGCAGTTGGGGTTCCGGGTACGGTTGCCGGAATTTTTGAAGTGCATAAGAAATATGGATCCCTGTCCATTGAGGAAATATTTGAACCCGTCATTCTTTTGGCAGAACGAGGTGTGGTGGTTACCAAAAATCAGGCCAAGCGATCTGAAAATTATAGAGAAATTATTATCCAGGTAAATGGTGACAGTACCCTGTTCTCTAAAGCCTTTAAGGAGGGAGATACTATAAAATATCCTGCCTTGGCAAATACTTTACGTAGAATATCGAAAAATGGAAGGGATGAATTCTACAAAGGAGAAACAGCTAAGGCCTTGGCTGCATTTATTCAAGAAGAGGGAGGTTATGTTACCGAAGAAGATTTACAACAATATGAGGCGGTTTGGAGGCAACCTATTACTTTTAACTATAAGGGCTTACGGATTATTTCCATGAGTCCACCCAGTAGTGGAGGAGTGACTATGAACCAGATATTTAAAATGATAGAACCGTATGAGATGGCCGATTTTGGGCATAATTCAACAAAAGCCGTTCAATTGTTCACTGAAGCTTCTAGGCGTGCATATGCTGATCGAAATTACTATTTGGGCGATCCCGATTTTGTAGATATTCCTTTGGATGTGTTGTTAAGCAATGACTATCTACAGGGACGAATGGATAATTTTTCGTTTGATGAGGCTACCAAATCATCGGAATTACAACATGGCAACATTCAAATAATGGAAAGCATGGAAACTACCCACTACTCTATCGTAGACTCCGAGGGAAATGCAATTTCTGCAACCACCACACTAAACGGGGCATACGGTTCCAAATTATACTCGGAAGAGCTTGGCTTTTTCCTTAACAATGAAATGGACGATTTTAGTTCCAAGCCGGGTATTCCTAATATGTTTGGGCTCATTGGAGCAGAGGCGAACAGTATAGATGCTGAAAAGCGCATGCTCAGCTCAATGACCCCAACCATTGTCGAGAAAGAGGGCAAGCTTTGGATAGTGGTTGGTTCCCCAGGAGGCTCGACTATCATAACTGCAGTTGCCCAGACCATTCTTAATGCCTATGAATTTAAAATGAGCATGCAGGAGTCAGTAAATGCTCCCAGACTACACCATCAATGGTTGCCTGATTTGGTGATTTTTGAACCTGAAGGTTTTTCAGAGAAATTAAAGAAAGAATTACGGTCCAAAGGATATATCATTAACGAGGATCGTACCCCTATAATTGGAAAAGTAGATGCCATTCGTGTTTTGCCCGATGGTAAATTGGAAGGTGGAGCGGATAAGCGTGGTGATGATACTGCAATTGGATTTTAAATCCAACAGTTTCCTTGTTCGTATTAAACACAAACTCTTGAGGATTACCTCTATAAATGACCTGAATATTGCTTAAAAAAATACTTAAAATCCTATTGGCCCTTATTGTTTTACTGGCTATTACTTTCGGTATTGGCTATGCCATTTACAACGAACCCTTACCTGTGGGTTCAATAGGTCCCGAAGCAGACGCATTAGCCGTTAAAATGCAGAAATCTTTGAATTATCGCAGTTTTAAAAGAACTCGATTTCTGGAATGGTCTTTTCGGAATGGAAAACACACCTATTTTTGGGACAAAGAGCGAAATGTGGTCAATGTTTCATGGGATGGTTTTATTGTAAATCTGAACTTAAGCAATCGGTCCTTGAGCATGACCTCCAAAAACAATAAGTCTATTACCGGAGTACAAAGGAATAAACTCATAGAAAAAGCCTTTTCCTTATTTAATAATGATTCTTTTTGGCTAATAGCTCCATTTAAAGTTTTCGATAAAGGAACTACAAGAAGTTTGGTTCCCTTGGGTCGTGGCGAAAACGGCTTATTGGTTACCTATTCCTCAGGAGGAGATACTCCTGGTGATAGCTACTTATGGAAATTAGGTTCCAATGGTTTTCCTGAAAGTTATCAGATGTGGGTGAAAATTCTTCCAATTGGCGGGTTGGAAGCTACTTGGGACAACTGGCAAATCATGGAAAGCGGCGTGTTCCTACCAAAATCCCATAAATTAGGTCCAATTAGTTTGGATATGGGTGACGTAAAAGCGTATCAATAGTTTATGAACTCTATTAATTAGTGGACATCACTTTTTGATTGCTTAAACTGACTTTTCAATTCCTCCATAGATTCCTGAAGTTGCTTTAACAATCCTTTTTCCGTGGTGGCATCTACTCCAAAAGTTATTTTACTGCTTACTTCCCATAATTCTTGGATTTGATGCAGCTCAATTTCATAAGGCGGATAGGTCTCATTTAGCGAAATAAGGGAAATATTAGAAACATTATTAGGAGCTTTTTCCAATTTCTTCACCATTACCGCATCCTGAAGCACTATCACATACATTTTATTTGGACTTATATTGGCAATATCATCAACTGCTTTTGCCAAAACCCATTCCCCAGGTCTAAGATTGGGCAACATACTATCACCTTCTACTTGAAATCCCCGATAGGTAGCATTTCTAAACTCGGGCAAGGGAATGTCAAAGGCTGGCAACTGTTGATACCAACTGGTGTCCTGGATGTTCTGCGGATATCCTGCTGCCGCTTTCGCATTTACCAATACCATATTATCCTTATCTGAAGAATCTACCGTAACCACTTTGGGGATAACACTGGTATTCGTAGTACTTAAATTCCGTTGGCTACTTTCTCCAAAAAGCCAAAGGGGGTTGATCTTGAATTGCTTCAACAATTCAGCCACCACTTTCCCGGACAGCTTGGTACGCCCGCGCTCAATATCGGCTGTAGTATTTGAAATTCCTAACAATTTTGCAAAATCAGATTGGGTGTATCCCAGTTCCCTGCGAACATCAATAAATCGTTTAACTGCAACATCCAGATCATTTTCCATATCCCAAATATACGAAATTAGGAATATATCCAAAATTTAATTGGATTATTTCCATAATTAGGAATTTTTCCATATTTTTGGAATAATTACAAATTACAGCTAATGTCTTCCGAAGAAATACATAACAAATTAAATCTATTGGCCAATGCGGGCATGGATGATCTTTATTTTCCAAACAATATAGGGTTCGCCAAAAAAAGGAAAAACAAATCAAATAGTGAATTAGTTGATAATTCAACGAGTAATTATCAAACGAAAAAAAGTATACAACTAAGTTTATTCAATTGATTATGAAAAATCCCAAAATTTTAGTGTACGATGGAAGTTTCAATGGCTTTCTAACTGTTGTTTTTAAGGCTTTTGACGAAAAATTAATGATTTGCGATATCCAAAGGAAATCGGACACACAACGAGGATTATTTTCAGATACGGAAACCGTTATTACGAAAATGGATATAGCAAAACGTGTATGGAATGGGATAGACAAAAGGAGCAATGTGGCAAATAAGAATATTTATTTTGCATTTCTTAGCGAAACCAATGGAATTGAGCTCCTACTCTATCGTTATATCAGAAAACTATTTTTACCAGCTACGGACAACGTGGTTAACTATACCGATGATTGTATTTTAAAGATTGATCAGTATGCCAAAATGGTCAGTAGGGAGAAAAATCATTTGGAAGCCTTTGTTAAATTCAATATGACCAAGGATAATGTGTACTTTGTCAATATTGATCCCAATTTTAATATCCTACCCTTGATTTCAAAACATTTCCGATCAAGGTATCCACATCAACAATGGATAATATATGATGTAAAACGAAAGTACGGTCTGTATTATAATGGAGAAAGTGTTGAACTAATGGCATTGAACACCGTAGGGATATTAACAAAGCCTATAATGAAAATGGATACATTCTCCTTAATGCAACATAATTATCAAGAATTGTTCAATGGTTACTTAAGGGATTTGGAGATTAAGCAATTTATTACTCAAAAGCTTTATGGCCAACCTACACCAAAGCAGTATAGCGATTATCTAAATGAAAAGAGGGCCGTTTGAGATTTACCCTAATTCTTTCTGTATTCAATTATAAAAACTAAATGAACCCCACTCTATTTTTAGGTGTCAAAATCGTAACTTTGCGAATTTGCCAATTATAATGATAAAATACGAGGAAAATATTGAGGTTAGGGGAGCTAGGGTCCACAATCTAAAAAATATAGACGTCACCATTCCACGGGAAAAATTGGTGGTCATTACCGGGCTTTCCGGTAGTGGTAAATCTTCCCTTGCCTTTGACACTATTTATGCCGAAGGGCAAAGACGTTATATTGAAACCTTTTCTGCCTATGCAAGGCAGTTTTTGGGGGGACTGGAACGGCCCGAGGTGGATAAAATTGATGGTCTATCTCCGGTAATTGCCATAGAACAAAAAACCACATCCAAGTCGCCACGCTCTACCGTGGGGACCATAACAGAGGTTTATGACTTTTTGCGACTGTTGTATGCTAGGGCTGCAGATGCCTATAGTTATAATACCGGTGAAAAAATGGTAAGCTATAGCGATGAGAAGATCAAAGAGCTTATTAAATCTGCCTATTGCGATGAAAAAGTAAATATCCTTGCGCCTATCGTAAAATCAAGAAAAGGGCACTACAGGGAACTCTTTGAACAAGTTGGCAAGCAAGGTTTTGTTAAAGTAAGGGTTGACGGCGAAATAAAGGATATCGTAAAAGGTATGAAAGTTGATCGCTACAAAAACCACGATATCGAAATTGTCATTGACCGTTTAAAAATTAACAATACAGATGAATTAAACAAGCGTTTGTCAGAATCCATCAATACGGCGATGTACAGTGGTGATAATGTATTGATGGTGTTGGAAGAAGGGAAATCGGAACCACGATATTTCAGTAGAGATTTAATGTGTCCTTCCACTGGGATATCCTATCCCAACCCAGAGCCCAATACTTTCTCCTTTAATTCCCCTAAAGGTATGTGCCAGACATGCAATGGTTTAGGCCATGTACATGAGGTGAACGACAACAAGATATTCCCGAACAAGAAATTATCCATTAAGGGTGGAGGCATTGCTCCGTTAGGTGAATACAAAAAGTCGTGGGCCTTTAAACAAATAGAGACTATTGCACAACGTTATGGTTTTGAGCTTACTGATACTATAAAGGACATCCCTAAAGAAGCCTTGGAGGTTATCCTGAATGGAGGGAAGGAACGGTTTGATGTGGATTCAAAAACATTGGGTGTAAAAAGGGAGTATAAAATTGATTACGAAGGAATATCCAATTTTATTAAAAATCAGTTCGAGGAATCGGACTCTACTTCAATTAAACGTTGGGCCAAGGAATATATGGATAGAATTAAATGTCCTGAATGCGAAGGATCCCGACTAAAGAAAGAATCGTTAAATTTTAGGTTTGACGGAAAAAACATAGCGGAGCTTTCCCAATTGGACATTGCCGAATTGGCTGAGTTCTTCATTGGTCTTGAAAAAAAATTAGAGGGGAACCAACAAAAGATTGCAGAGGAAATCATAAAAGAGATCAAAACCCGAATCCAGTTTCTCTTGGATGTAGGGCTAGATTATTTATCCCTAAATCGAAGTTCCAAATCGCTCTCCGGTGGAGAAGCTCAACGCATTAGATTGGCTACTCAAATTGGCTCCCAACTGGTTGGAGTTCTGTATATTTTGGACGAACCCAGTATTGGGCTTCACCAAAGGGACAACGAACGCCTGATTACCTCCCTGGAATCTTTACGGGACTTGGGTAACTCTGTTATTGTGGTTGAGCACGATCGCGATATGATAGAACGTGCAGACCATGTGATAGATATTGGTCCAAAAGCTGGGAAACATGGAGGGGAAATAATTTCTGAGGGTAAACCAGCGGACTTAAAAAAACATCACACTCTAACTGCAGACTACATTACAAGGATAAAAAAAATCGAAG
>CAXMOE010000147.1:0-472 GCA_964194835.1 uncultured Flavobacteriaceae bacterium
GGTATTTTTGATTCTGGAGTAGGAGGCACTTCCATTTGGAAGGAAATCACCAATATAATGCCCAATGAGAATACTATTTATTTGGCAGATAGTAAGTATGCTCCCTATGGTGCAAAATCCAAGGACGAAATACTTCAATTAAGTATAAAGAATACAGAGTTTTTATTGAAAAATGATTGCAAGGTCATTGTTGTGGCATGTAATACCGCCACGACCAATGCTATAGATTATCTAAGGGAAAACTACGCGGTTCCGTTTATTGGGATAGAACCGGCAATTAAGCCTGCCGCCTTGGAATCCCGTTCCAAAAAAATAGGGGTTTTGGCAACCAAGGGTACTTTGGCAAGTGATTTATTCTATAGTACTGCCAAAAATCATGGGGGGGGTATTGCAATTATTGAACAGGAGGGCGAAGGCCTTGTTCCACTAATTGAAAAGGGTAAAGTTAATTCGGAAGAAACCAAGAAATTAT
>CAXMOE010000147.1:482-6663 GCA_964194835.1 uncultured Flavobacteriaceae bacterium
AGTTTCTGGATCCAATGGTGGAAAAGGGAATAGACTATTTAGTGTTGGGCTGTACGCATTACCCATATTTAATCCCTGTATTGACAGAAATACTTCCAACACATATTAAAATTATTGATTCTGGGGAGGCAGTCGCCAGACAAACCTTGACTGTGTTAAAAAGAAGTAATTTGATTAATGACTCATCAAGTGCCAAGAGCCATCTTTTTTATACCAATGTAGATGTTAAAATTTTGAACTACTTTCTAAAGGATGTTAAAGAACCTTGTGAAGTAGTCTATTTAGATTTTTAAGGGTTCCTTTTTCTCGTAGGTAAAATAGGTGAAAGCATGTCGGTGTCTTTCATCCTTGGGATGATATTCTTCAGCAACTATTTTCCAGACCGTTTCATCGATTTTAGGAAAAAAAGTGTCTGCTTCAATAGTTTCATGTACCCGAGTCAGTTCTATTTTATGGGCAAATTCCATTCCCAATTGGTATATTTCTCCGCCACCAATAATAAAAGACTGTTCTTCGTCCCTTACATTTTCCAAGGCTTCTTTCATGGAACCAACCACAATACAATCAGGAAAATCTACACTATAACCTTTGTCACGTGTAATGATAATATGGGTCCTATTAGGCAGTGGTTTGGGAAAACTCTCATAGGTTTTACGGCCCATAATTATTTTATGCCCTGTAGTCAATGCTTTAAAACGTTTAAAATCATCAGGTAAGTGCCAAAGTAATTCGTTGTTTATGCCCAAAGCATCGTTTTCCGCTGCAGCAGCTATCATGGTAATCGTTCCCACTATTCTTTTTTTTTATTGATGTTCGAGAGTGGAAATTCGGTTTCTATTTCCTTCTGTAAGTCCTTGATTCTCTTTTTTTGTTGTAAGACCAGTTTTTCCCGCTGTTTTCGCTCCCAATCTTTTCCCATAAATTTTTGGGTCACAAAAATGTTAAACGTGTGCAAGACCAATATAAATGTCCAGAGTGTAATAGCCCATAAGAACCAATCATACTCATTTCCATATTTAAATATTTTGTTTATCAAAATCAAGAAAATACTTCCGATTAAAAATATTACAAAATGGCGGTACAGCTGTTTCTTTTGCTTGATGCGCAATTGGGAATATTCCAATAGCTCATGCTGTTCCACATCTATTTTGGTCTCACTATTATCTTTGGAAAACATGGCAATACTTATCTTTACCAACAAATATACGGCAAAACCCAACTAACAATATTTTCTCAATGCAAAAGATTTTACGTGAGTTTCCTTTGTTGAACCAATACATTTACGCAGATACTCCTGCATCGGGTTTGTTATATGATAGCCTATTGGAATGGCGGCAAGATCACGATTTGGATTTTTTGATTGGCGGAAGTATAATGAAAATGAAGAGTCTTGGATTGATAACCGAGACAAGAAAGACGGTAGGTTCATTTTTTCACTGCAAAACGGAGAATGTGGCTTTGGTGCAGAATTTTTCTGTGGCAATAAACTTTCTTTTGGAAGGATTGGAAAAAAACCACAAAGTTTTACTTATGGAAAATGATTACCCTTCGGTTAATTGGCCATTTGAAAGTAGGGATTTCTCGGTAGTATATGCAAAGATTGATGAAAATCTTGAGCAGCACATTTTGGAACATGTAAAATCTGATGAAATTACAATTCTTGCTCTTAGTCTGGTACAATGGATAAATGGAATACAAATTGATTTGGAATTTCTGAAAACGCTGAAAAACCAACACCCAGATTTGATTATCCT
The DNA here is from genome assembly GCA_964194835.1 of uncultured Flavobacteriaceae bacterium. GTDB lineage: Bacteria > Bacteroidota > Bacteroidia > Flavobacteriales > Flavobacteriaceae > CAXMOE01. The sequence goes on from CAXMOE010000147.1 coordinate 2,237, forward strand.
AGCCGATGGCACCCAATTTTGTGGCACAACGGATTTTAATTTTGAAGAATCAGGGATAGATATTCTTGGTGCCAGTGGATATAAATGGTTATTGGCTGGCTATGGAAATGGATTTTTATTATGTAACGATCGAGTAAAGAACAGATTCTCTATAAAAACCGTTGGTTTTAATGCGGCCAATGCAGACGTTAATGGAAAAGGGAATATACGTTTTTCCAAACATTTTGAACCAGGGCATTTGGATACCTTAAATTTTGGAAGCCTTAAGTTTTCATTGGATTTTCTAAATGTAATTGGAATGCAAAAAGTGGCCGCACAAAATAAAATACTTTCGAAAAAAGCCAAAAAAGCGTTTACGGATCTTGATCTACTTGAAGAAGCTGTAATATTGAGAAAGGAACATAGTTCTATTTTTAAAATAAAGGGGGAAACAAAGTTATTCCAGCATTTAAGGGAAAATGATATCATATGTTCCCGTCGAGGAGACGGAATTCGGTTCGGTTTTCACTTTTACAATACTGAGAATGATATAGATAAGATTATAAAAATCATAAAAACAGGACTATAGGGTTTGATTAGTTCAGAAAATATGAGTTGCTTTTTTATTTAAGTAAAGTTTTTGCACCCATTATTTTATGAATATGACAAATATGATTTATGTCATTGTACATGTACTTTTTAATACTTTGCTTTGCATTTTAATTAAAACTTGATGTTATGGGAATTACAAAACAATATCTAAAGACTAAGCCTGTTTGTAAGGTTACATTTACAGTACCTGCAAAAGAAGCAAAAAAAGTCGCTGTAGTAGGGGACTTTAATAATTGGAGCACTAAAGGAAGCGCATTAAAAAAGTTAAAGAACGGAACCTTTAAAGGAACTTTTGATCTTCCGAAAGAGAGCACTTACGAATTTAAGTATATTATTGACGGAAATTATGTTAATGAAGCTGCAGCTGATCGTTACCAATGGAATGATTTCGCTGGTACTGAAAACGCAGTTTTAGAGGTATAAAGTAGTAAGACTTAATTTTGAACCTGCCTTTTATTTAAGGCAGGTTCAAAATTCTTCCATATTATAAGTTGCATGAGGAAATCTAGATGACTTCGTTATCTGGCTATAATGCTATTTACAACTACGAAGGAGATATTGCCTATTGGGGCAAGAAATTATTTTTCAATAGTTACTCCCTTCCAAAAGGCAACTCTGCCCTTTATTTGTCTCGCAAGTTCGCTGACTTCTGGATAGTACCAGGCTGCGTCCTTGTTTTCTTTTCCTTCTACAATTAAGGAATAATAGGAAGCCTCTCCTTTCCAAGGACAACCTGTATGTGTATCACTAGACACGAAAAATTCTTTTTTAATACTGTCCGAGGGAAAATAATGATTGTTTTCCACTACGATGGTATCATTGCTATCAGCAATTACCATATTGTTCCAAATAGCTTTCATAATATATTATATTTTTTTAAAAACGTAATCTTTATATAATTTTTTTGAATCACCGAATTCTGTTTCAATTCGTAATCCAGCTTTTTCTGCCAGCCATGCCACAACTTCATCATCGTATTTTTGGGAAATTTCAGTATGGATTGTTTCCCAAGGTTTAAAAATTACTTCCAAATCCAATTTTTCAATGATGACCGTTTGCGCTTCTTTGGCCACCATATAACTTTTAGCGGTACCCGTCTCCGGGTCGTATACTTCCCAATGTAAAAACTTGTCAATATTAAAATTTCCTCCCAGTTCCCTATTGACCCTGGTCAACAAATTTTTGTTAAATGCTTCAGTGATGCCCGTAGAATCATTATAGGCATCCAATATGGTCTGGGGATTTTTTTTCTGATCAAACCCCATAAACAAAATATCATCTTTCTGCATCAATTCCCGAATACTTCTTAAGAACTCAATTGCTTGGGGATGTAATAAATTACCTATGTTGGATCCAAGAAAGAGAATCACTTTTTTGGTGTCCTGGATATTATTTATGGTTTCCAATGTTTCAAAGTAAGTTCCTTGCAATGGTTCAATAGGTACTTGAGGTAATTCTGTATTTATTGAGTTTTGTAGTTGGTCCAACGCACTTTGGCTGATGTCTATGGGCAGATATCTAAAATGGATATTCTGCTCCGACAGATGCCGCAGAAGTATTTTAGTCTTTTTTCCATCTCCAGCGCCCAGTTCTATTAAATTGATCTCTTTTGTTCCCGTTGCAAAAAGATTTGTAATTTCTTGTTTATAATTTTCTAGAATATTGAACTCGCAATTGGTAAGATAATATTCTGGCATATGCATGATGTCCTGAAAAATTTTGTCTCCCTGTTTATCGTAAAAGTATTTAGAGGACAAATGTTTTGGGTGTGCAGAAAGGCCTAAGAACACTTCCTCCTCGAACGGACTATTGAAAATAATGGTTGGTTTTTCTTGCATTCTCCTTAAGTCGTGATTATTGATGAAACTTTTCTTTTTAAATTTAATAATAACATATTTTATAGACTGATGGTTGAACTTGTAATCCTTGAACGCTGTTTCTGAGATGGCCTGAAAACCTGATTATGCTTTGGGCCAAAACCAATTACTACCTTGGACCTGCATTTTGAGGGTTACAGCTTCAAAGGAATTTACCTTTACCTTGCTAACCTTAACCCAGTTAATTGCCATCTTAAATTTGTTTGAAAAAAATTGCGATAGGTGGGTCTACTGTGTTTTATTGGTGTAGCAACCGAGCCACCCCGAAGTACCTTTTGGTTCACCATAAATTTGCCGTTATACTCACCAAGTGCGCCATCTGTTTTTTTGTACTTGGGATAGGGAAGGTATGCGCTTTCGGTCCACTCCCAGCGTTTTCCCCAAGGAAAATAAGGTTGGGCGGATTCCCATTCAAATTCGGTTGGCAATCTATATCCTTTCCATTGGGCAAAGGCAAATGCCTCAAAGTAGGAAATATGGGTTATTGGAGCATCTTCGGCTATTTTTTGTAGCCCATTTAAAGTATAATGGTGCCATTGCCCCTTAATATTGTGCCAATACAAAGGAGCTATAGAATTACTTTGGTTTGCCCATTCCCAACCTTCAGAATGCCAAAGGTCAAATTTTTGATAACCACCGGCATCTATAAATTCCAGAAACTCTTTGTTGGTGACCAACTTGTTGGATATTTGATAGGGTTGCAAATACACTTTATGCCTGCCCAATTCATTATCATAAGCGAAATTCGTTGAATTATGTCCTATTTCATAGATGCCCTCTTCCATGGTAATCCATTCTTGAGAATGTTTTTCAATGGGATGTTCAACAAAACTATCTGAATACCGTGGAAGTAAAGGATTATTTCCCAATATGTATTTAATATCGGTAAGCAAGAGTTCCTGATGTTGCTTTTCGTGATGTATGCCAATTTCTAATAAATCGTACAACTCTTGGCTTTGGTTTGCCGTAAAAAGAGTTTTTATGGCTTTGGTAACATATGCTCTATAGTCATATATCTTTTTTACCGAGGGCCGTGAAAGATTTCCACGATCAGAGCGAACTACACGCTTACCAACGGTTTCATAATAGCTGTTAAACACAAAGGAAAAGTCATCGTTAAAAACTACATAGCCTTCTGCATGGGGTGTTAAGATAAATTCCTCAAAAAACCATGTGCTGTGGCCTAAATGCCATTTGGGAGGAGAAACATCAATTACTGGTTGAACTACATAATCCTCTATTTCCAAAGGTGAGCAAAGATCTTCTGTATATTTCCTGGTTTCGAGAAAAAACTCGAGTAATGTTTCGGTAATAATCATAGCAATAAATTATACCTTAAAGATAAGAAAATAATGGAAGGCTCATTTTGTCCAAACATTAATTAAGTAGATATTATACGGCCACAATTCCTTTAATATGGGGATATGGATCATAATCCACCAGAGTGAAATCCTCAAACGAAAAGTCAAAAATATCTTTTACCTCAGGGTTCAGTATCATTTTTGGTAAAGGTCTTGGTTCCCTGCTCAATTGTAGATCTACCTGTTCCAAATGGTTGTTGTAGATGTGGGCATCCCCAAAGGTGTGGATGAATTCCCCTGGCTGATAACCACAGACCTGTGCCACCATCAATGTAAAAAGAGCATAAGAAGCTATATTAAATGGAACTCCCAGGAAAATATCTGCACTGCGTTGGTACAATTGACAAGAAAGTTTTCCATCTGCTACGTAAAACTGAAAAAATGCATGGCATGGAGGTAGGGCTACTTTTCCATGGGCCACATTTTCCGAAAAGGAAAGGGATGTATCTGGCAATACACTTGGGTTCCATGCGGAAATCAACATGCGACGGCTGTTAGGGTTATCTTTTAACGTATGGATCAACTCCTTGATCTGATCTATATCCTCGCCATTCCAATTGCGCCATTGACGACCATATACAGGACCCAACTCTCCATT
>CAXMOE010000148.1:0-6575 GCA_964194835.1 uncultured Flavobacteriaceae bacterium
GGCGTAATCGCTGGTCGTATTTAACCATGTCACAACTGGGAATTTTTCCACCCTACAATTCGTATTGTACACTTTTTATAAACGATGAACCCAAGGGTATTTATTTACTTGTTGAAAAGCCACAATCTGCATCGGCTACGCTTAAAAGTCCATATATGATCAGACGAGGAGAACAAAACGGTATCGACAATGAATACGTACGGACCAGCTCAAAAGAGGAAATAAAGCACTACAGAAGGCAATTCCGTTCATTATATGATGTAAACTCCATGAAAGCCAATGCGCTATACGCTCATCTTAGAAATGTCCTTAATATCAATGAATACTTTACATGGGTAGGGTTTAACTATTTAATCAAAAACGGAGATTATGCAGATGAACTATTTCTTTATATAAATCCGGATACAAAGCTTTTCGAAGTAATGGCTTGGGACTATGACGACATATTAAAGGAATATCCCCATGAAGGTAAAAGAGCAAGAAACAGTATGCTCAGAAATAAAATGCTCTTTTCACTCGAAGACGACCTTGATATGACAATTGCAGCAGATGAATTTGTGTATTCCAAATACCTAATATCCTTAAAAGAAGTTTTGCAGAAGGTAGATAGTACCGTGCTGGCTACAACAGCACAAACAGTACTAGACGAACTGGAGATACTTAGTAACGATCCTTTAAATTGTAAGGCTACAATGTACCTGGATCGGGATCAATTCAATATTGAAAATGCCTCCTTTGATATAAATAGATGCATGAAATACCTACGTAATCGAAGGACCATTATCCTCGATGGACTAAGACACATACAGCTTCCTAAAAACTAGACAGCATTTATAAGGGGTCACAATAAAATGGTGCTCCAACGCCATATACTTCTGTCACTATAATATCCCATTCTTCTTTACCATGGTTTAAAACTGGTTTTTTAGTCTCTTGGATTAATTCAGTAAATTAGAGGGTAAAACCAACTATAACTTCAGATGATTAATTTTTTCCATAAAATCCGTAAAAAGCTAGCTGATGACAATAAGCCTTTAAAATATGCAAGATATGCCATTGGAGAAATTGTACTTGTCGTTATTGGAATTTTAATTGCCGTGCAGATCAATAATTGGTATGAAAGGGGGAAATTACGAGTTCAGGAAATAACTATATTGAAAGAATTACGGGCAGATCTACAACAAACTGCAACAGATATCCGGCATGACAGCATCAAATTTATGGGGGTTTTAAAATCAAATGAAATAATTGTTCAACACATAGAAGACAAGTTGCCCTATCATGATTCTTTAAATTTTCATTTCTTTAATCAAGTTCCATTTGCTACGTTCTCAATTAACCAATCAACATTTGAAAATCTTAAAAATACAGGCTTTAACATCATATCTAATGACTCCTTAAAAATAGCTATTTCCAATCTTCATACAAGTTACTTTAATTTATACAAAGAGTATGAAAAAAGAATATTAATTGAACATTATGAGAACTATTTAAGACCGATGGTCATGACCCAATTTGAATCCTTTGAAGCCGGATCCACGAAACCCAGGAATTATGAAGACTTTATTAATAACGGGGAGAACCTGCAAGTTATGAAATTTACCATTTTTATGTGCCGGTTTATTCCGCAATATCAAGGCCATCTGTTAAAGGTGATTGGAAATCTGCAAGATCAGATCGATAAAGAAATTGATACCTATGAAGAACAGAATGGGGCTTCTGAATGAACGTACTAACTAAAACAAAGTCTTGTCAGCCTAATATTTCGGACTTGGCATTTAGATTATGATTTTTGACAGGCAGCTCGCGTATCCTTATTCCAGATGCGTTAAATATTGCATTTGTTAGCGCAGGTGCGATACATGGCGTACTTGGTTCACCTGCACCGCCAGGCCAGTTATCGCTGGTAATGATATAAGTTTCTATATTAGGGGACTCTTGCATGCGCAGCATCTGGTAATCATGGAAATTACTCTGCTTTACTGCTCCGTTTTCTATCGATATCTCTCCATATAAAGCGGCAGTAAGTCCGAAAATAATACCACTTTCCATTTGTGCATTAAAACCGTCGGGGTGAAACGCAAAACCAGGATCCGCTGCACAAACCACTCTGTGAACCTTCAGCCTGTCCTCAACTATTTCTATCTCGGCCACTTGGGCCACAATGGTACCAAAAGATTGGTGTAGAGATATTCCTCTCCCCCAGTTGGCTGGAAGGTCTTCTCCCCAATTAGATTTCTCAGCAGCCAGATCCAGCACCTTTAAAAATCGGGGTGCATTGGTTAGGTGATCGCGCCTAAACTGATAAGGGTCAATATTAGCTTTGAACGCCAACTCATCCATAAAGGACTCCGTAAAAAAAGCATGCATGGAAGAATCTACACTTCGCCAATATCCCCAGGGTATATGTGTTTCACTATTCGTATAATGAATAAATTGATTGTCAACGCTATAAGGAATGTGTGGGGCTTCTTCCGGTTCGTTTTTAAATAAGAATTGATTGTTCCAGGCGGTTACCATGCCCTTAGGATCCAAAGCTGCTTTAAAACGACTCACATTGGCCTCCCTGTAATGATCCTGTCGGATATCTTCCTCACGGGACCAGATCAGCTTAACCGGATAATCTACTTCTTTAGCAATAAGTGCGGCTTGTACCGCAACATCAGGCACGAACCTCCTTCCAAAACCCCCTCCTAAATATTGATTGTGTACTATCACCTTTTCCTGATCCATATCGAGAACTTCGGCAACACTGTTTGCAAAACCCAAGGGGTTCTGACTCCCAGCCCAAATCTCACACCCATCTTCTTTAACCAAAGCAGTACAATTCATAGGTTCCATAGCGGCATGTGCCAAATAGGGTACCCGGTATTCCGCTTCCACTGTATTAGTAGTTTCCGTAAAAGCGCCTTCAACATTTCCTTTTTTAACATCTTTTTCTTCGTTACCCTCGGCTAGAGCAGTATCCATATCCTGTAAATACCGATCAAAAATATCTGATTGCCCTACAGCATCATTAGCACTTTGTTCAAATTCTATAGCCAATGCGTTTATAGCATTTTTCGCCAACCAGTAACCATCTGCTATTACGGCAATAGCCCCATCAAGATTCACGATTTTATGTACGCCTGGCATATCTTTAATTGTATCTGCTTCCATGTGTTTTGTCTTTGCCCCGAAAACAGGAGAAGCCTTGATTGCTGCATATTTCATATTAGGTAGTGAAACATCCATACCAAACTTGGCAGTTCCATCTACCTTTGCCGGAATATCAAATCTGGGTGGAGAAGTACCCATAATTTTGAATTCTTTAGATTTCTTTAGACGGGGATTATAGGATTGCTTTAAGTTCGCAGCACTTTCGGCAAAACTGGCAAAAGGTCCGGATAGATTGCTTTTAGTGTGTGATATATAGCTGTCACTGACCACCAATTCTTCTTCAGGAACATTCCATTGTTCAGCAGCAGCCTGGAGCAACACCGATCTTGCGGCTGCTCCGGCAACACGCATGGCATGCATTCCGGTAAAGCGCACTGATGAACTTCCACCAGTCATCTGAAGATTCATTTGTTTGGTAATTGTTAAAAAAAGGCCATTGATGGTTCCTTTAAGAAGTAAAGGCAATTTTTTGTCTCCTAAAACAAACCCCTTTCCAAGTGCAAAGTTGGCGTACTCTTCATTTCCGGGGGCTTCCATCATTTGTACCTTAGCAAGATCGGCATCCATCTCATCAGCTAACATCATTGGCAGTGTTGTATGTGTCCCCTGCCCCATTTCGGCATGAGGAACAATGACGGTTACAACATTTTCTTTCGAAATTTTTAACCAAATATTAATCACAGATTCATTATCACCGGCGATTAAGTCTTTAACTTTACCAGCCCGGTTTCCTGGTCTAATGGCAACACCAAGAACAAAAGCTCCGCCAGTAAGTACGCCTGTGGTTATAAATGCTCTTCTAGTCCATTTCCCCATTGTTCAAGATTTTAGTAGTTGATGAGTTTCTTAGTTTTTCTGCTGCCAATTTTATCCCACTTTTGATGCGGGAATAGGTGCCGCATCTGCAGATATTTCCACTCATAGCCTGATCAATATCCTCATCAGTAGGGTATGTATTTTTTGTTAATAGCGCATGAGCAGAAAGGATTTGTCCCGATTGACAATACCCGCATTGGGGCACCTGTTCTTCTATCCATGCTTGTTGTATAACATGCAATTCTGTTTCGTTCGGTGCAATACCTTCTATGGTGGTTATTTCCTTACCCACAGCCTGCTGCACCGGCGTAAGGCAAGACCGGATAGGTTTTCCGTCAAGCTGCACCGTGCAGGCACCGCACTGACCAATACCACACCCAAACTTAGTGCCGGTTAATCCAATTTTCTCACGAATGACCCATAATAATGGGGTGGCTGAATCTACATCCACTTCATGTGTCTCATTGTTTATACTTATAATCATCTGGGTAATTTAAATTATCATTCCTTGTCACTTAAGTTTACGACATGGCGTCCCTAAAACTACATATAAAAATTGATTGTGTGATTTTAGTTCCAAGAAAGATGTCCCGAAACGATAAATAAAAATTCCCAAATATTTGTCCTTGATACCTAGATATAACAAATAACTACACACAACAACGTATGTAAAAAACAGCTGCCCATTTCCTGCCATATTCTTTATTATGATTTCGATAGCTATAGAGACAAATCGCCATTACTTCTATGGCTACTTACTATGCATACATCAAAAAAATTACATTTAAAACAATTCATTTCATCTCCTATTATCTACGGTATAAATCACTATCTTAGAGTCATACATGAATCTAAAAAAATACATAACAGAACTCAAAAGACGTAATGTATTTAAACCGACAATAGCCTATTTAATAGTGGCATGGTTAATTGCTCAGGTGGCAGACCTTGTGCTTCCAACTTTTGATGCACCACAATATATCATGAAAACCTTGATTTTTCTATTGATCATAGGCTTCCCGATCAATTTAATTTTTGCATGGATCTATGAATTCACCCCTAAAGGAATTAAGAAAACCGAGAAGATTGATGAGCTCATATCTATATCACCAAAATTACACGACGAGCTTATCAAAAACAATAAAAAACTGGTAGTCCTACCCTTTCGCAATATCAGTTCGGAAAATGGCAGTAATTATTTTAGTGATGGTCTAACAGAGGAAATCATTATTCGTTTGTCCGGAATCAAGGAGCTTGAGATAGCTTCTCGAAACACTTCCATGAGATATAGAAATTCAGATTTGGATATAGCGTCATTAGGTCGAGAATTGAAAGCGAGATACCTTTTGCAAGGTACTGTACGCAAGCATAAGGATAACTTAAGAATTTCAACAGAGTTAATTGATGTCGAAAAGGATTCTGAACTTTGGGCCGAGATTTACAATGGAAAGATGGCAGATGTGTTTGTTATTCAGGAAAAGGTATCTAAGAAGATTGTAAAGTCATTACAACTTAGGCTTAGTCCAAAAGAAAAAGTAGCATTATGTAAAAGTTCAACGAAGGATAGCGAGGCCTTTGATGCCAACTTAAGGGCACGCGAATTTCTATTTCGATATACAAAGAGCTATCTGCTCTTGTCTATAGATCTTTTTCAAAAGGCTATAGATATTGATCCGAAATATGCTGCTGCATATGCTGGTATGAGTGAGGCTTATGCCATATTGTATGAAACGCATGATAAAAATATCTCAACGCTTGAAAAGGCCGAGCAAGCAGCATTGAAAGCACTAATCTATAATCCGAACTCATCTGAAGCGTATAGCGCTCTTGGGTTAGCTTATTACAATAAGAATTTACTAAAAGAAGCATTAATAGCCGTTCAAAAGGCAATTTCATTTGACCCTGATAATTTTTTTGCCCATTGGATAAGAGGTCGTCTCTATAGAATGCTGGACAGAGATTCTGAAGCTGTCATTGATTTTAATAAAGTGTTAGAACTTAATTGTAATTTCCATGCAGCATATGGTGATTTGCAGATGTCTTACGAAAAATTGGAAGACAAAAAAAGCCTAGAAGCTACGTCTCAAAGGGCATTGTTATTTTACCCGGACTATTTGTTGCGTAATCCTATGGACGCCCGTGCACATCAATTTTATGCGTTGACACTAGAAAGATTGGGGCGTAGAAAAGAAGCTGAGGTAGAAATGCGGATAGGGGTTGAGATAAACCCAAATGACCTGATTATTATTTATAATGCTGCCTGTTTTTATGCATTAATAGGCGATAAAAAAGCGGCAATTGAAAATCTTAAAAAGGCAATAGACAATGGGTTTGGAAATTTTGAATATATCAAACATGATCCTGATTTCTACAGCTTACGGGAAGAACCTGATTTTATCACACTAATACAAGATAAATAAATTTCCGTGGGGAATCTCTGCCATGATTAATTTTACAAAAGGAATATGAAAGCAGCAATTTATGAAACTTTCCAAGGACCTATAACCATTCAAAATGTAGAAGACCCTACCCCAAAGAATCACGGGGTTGTTATTTCAGTTAGAGCTACTGGATTGTGCCGTAGTGATTGGCATGGTTGG
>CAXMOE010000149.1:0-318 GCA_964194835.1 uncultured Flavobacteriaceae bacterium
GAAAAGAACTCAAAGTTTCCCATATTCTCGAAGGTAGCATCCGAAAATCCGGTAATACATTGCGTATTACTGCACAGTTGATCAATACCAAGGATGGATCTCATATTTGGTCGGAAACCTATGACCGTGATTTGAACGATATCTTTAAAATTCAAGATGAAATCGCTGGGGTAGTAACCAAGCAATTACAACTAACACTTTTGGGAACCAAAACTATCAACAAAAATATTGATACTGAGGCCTATACGTTGTATTTAAATGCTAGATATGTGGTGCAACAAAACACCAAAACAGCTTACCTGTCTGCCGAAGAATTAG
>CAXMOE010000149.1:328-6558 GCA_964194835.1 uncultured Flavobacteriaceae bacterium
GAATTAATTAAAAAGTCAATTGAAATTGAACCAAACTATGCCCCTGCTTGGCGACTGCTTGCTAGTATTTATAATACCGGGGTCTATAATTTTAGCATTAGGGAATACAACGAGGGTATTTCATTAGGTTTGGAAGCAGCCATGAAAGCTGTTAAGTTAGATCCTGATTCAGGTGAAGGTTATGCAACATTATCAAGTTTGCAAGAGCTCGATTGGAATTTTGACCAATCTTCAAAAAATATGCAAAAAGCACTCGAATTAGATCCAAATAATGCCATTATTATTGGTACTGCTGCAAATATGGTGTATGGAGATATCCAAAAATCGATTGATCTTCTGCATAGGGCAATTAATTTGGATCCCTTGGTCTATGTTAATTATTACAACCTGGGATTTGCATATTACAAAGTAAATGAATTAGATAAAGCTGAAGATGCTTTCCAAACCTTTGCGATGTATTATCCAAATTCACAAATTCTACATTATATGATGGCAATGGTTCGTCTTGCACAGGGAAGATATGACGAGGCTTTGATAGAAATAGAGCAGGAATCACATGAATTTTTTGGTTTATATGGAAAGAATTTTGTTTTCCATGCACTTGGAAAACAAGAACAGGCCGATGCCTTATTTGAAGAATTTATAGAAAAACATAGCAAAACAGATCCAGCAAATTTAGCGGACTTGTATGCCTTTCGCGGTGATATAGATCAATCTTTTTATTGGTTAAATAAAGCCGTTGAAATTAAAGATCCAGTCTTGTTGGAAGCATTGGCCTACCCTTCTTTAAAGATCCTTCATAAAGACCCCCGTTGGAATACGCTTATTAATAATATAGGGTTGCCAAAAGACCATGGGTACCCAACGAATTAAAGGAATTGGAACATGGTTCTGTAATCGGATGGCAAACTCTTGAATGGTGACCTATAATAATCCTATTTATGAAACTTGATTTACAATTTATACGTTCACAATTTCCAGCTTTTTCAGAACCTTCTCTTAAGGGATGGGCATTTTTTGAAAATGCTGGAGGGTCCTATCCTTGTACACAATTTATTGATCGATTGACCGACTTTTATACGAAAAACAAGGTACAGCCCTACTATCCTTATCCTGCTTCAATGCTGGCTGGAGAATTGATGGATGCTTCTTATAAGAGAATGGCAGAATACTTGAATGTTGAAGATTCAGAAATCCATTTTGGTCCGTCTACAACCCAAAATGTTTATGTGTTGGCAAATGCCATGCGACCGATGTGGAAGGATGGGGACGAAATCATTGTTTCTTGTCAAGATCATGAAGCCAATGCAGGTGCATGGAGGAAATTGGCAAATCGAGGACTTAAAATTGTAGAATGGCATGTACAATCGGAAACAGGATTGTTGAACTTAGATGAATTGGAACATTTATTTTCTGAACGAACAAAGATGGTGGCTTTTCCGCATTGTTCAAATGTAATTGGCCATATTAATCCTGTTAAAGAAATTAGCCAAAGAGCTCATAAGAATGGGGCTCTATCTGTAGTGGATGGTGTAGGCTATGCGCCACATGGTTTTCCAGATTTAAAAGATCTGGGTGCAGATATTTATCTTTTTTCATTGTACAAAACATTTGGTCCTCATTTGGGGTTAATGTATGTAAGAAAAGAGTTGATGGGAAAGATGGAAAACCAGTCTCATTTTTTCAAAGAAGGTGTAAGCAGAAGTATGTTAACACCAGCGGGGCCAGATCATGCACAAATTGGGGCTGTTAGCGGAATATTAGACTATTTTGATGCGGTTTATAAACATCATTTCAGTACGGAAGCAACACCTGCCGAAAGGAACCTCGCATTAATTAAATTATTTCAGGAGCATGAAAGAGCATTGTTGGATCGCTTACTTGATTTTTTAAATTCTCGCGATGATGTTCAATTAATAGGTCCCAATAAATCAGAAGGAAGGGCCCCAATTGTTTCTATTATTCCTACCAATAAAAACCTTAATAAAGTATATGCAACCTTAACAGAACACAAATTGATGTTAGGTACGGGCGATTTTTACGCAGCTCGTCCTCTAATGGATTTGGATATCCCAAGAGAACCAGGCGTGTTGAGGATTTCTTTTTTGCATTACACCAGTATGGAGGAAATTAATCAGTTGATAGCGGGCTTAAAAGTTGCATTGGAAGATACTTCATCCTAATAAACTGGTTGATTTGGAGCAGATATCACCAATTATACTGCCAGAAAAATGGAAAATGATATTGAGATTTAATAATATCATCAGTTGAAGAACCACCACATTCCAACAGTTGTTCTTCCTACTTCGTATTTTATCTTGCGCCTAAATCCATTCCGTTTTTAGCACAGATGATTAGGTTTTTAGTATCTTTTGGCCATAATTATTTATCAGCTATGAAAAAATTAGATTTGTTACCTATATAAGTCTATCCTGTTTTGTTTGTTGTTTTGCTCAATTTTACTGGGTGTTCAAACTCAAGTGATGAAGATATCTCCGATCAAACTGTAGTAGAACAGGAGACGCCGGAACCAGAAATTATTGACCCCAATAGGGATTGGAATTTAATCTGGGAAGAAAATTTTGATAGTGATCTTTCACAATGGAGTAGTTGGAAAAGTGGTGCCTTTAACAATGAAGTACAGTATTACCGCCCTTCACAATTGCAACTACAAGATGGCGTATTAACCATAAATATACAACGAGAAACCATTACAGGTGCCAATAGCCCTATTGACGCCTCACCTAAAGAGTTTCAGTATGTTTCGGGCAGAATAGAAAGCAATACCACTTTTGGTCCATCAAGTACTACGGGTGAACTGGAATATCGTTTTATGGCACATATAAAAATGCCTGCGGGCAATGGTATGTGGCCGGCATTCTGGTCGTATGGAGATCCTTGGCCAACAAAAGGTGAAATAGATATTATTGAATCGCGGGGTAATATACCTATGCAATTTTCATCCAATATTTTTTATGGCAACGAACCTGGTGTTCCAATTACAAATAATGACAATACTGTTGTGGAGCATGAAGTCGACGTAGATATTACAGCAGATTTTCATAACTACGAACTTATTTGGACTTCAAACAGTTTGCAGATATATTTTGATGGAGAACTATTACATAGATATAATGCCAATTCTGCAAATTATATAGTCAATCTTTTTGGACAAAAACAAAAAATTGTACTGAACACAGCTGTTGGTGGATTTTTCTTCCCAAACGCATCACCATCGACCTTTGCTGATACTGCAGAGATGCAGGTTGATTGGGTCAGGGTCTATAAGCGATAAGAACCTAAAAATGATTAACTTATTGGAGTTTGTAAACAAATCACAGTTTCTCATCTGAAGTAGCATTGAAAACAACCTTGGTTTCCTTTGATAAATATATTGGCAGGATAGCCATATAATTATTACGGATATATCAAGTTGGTACAAAAAAAATGCATTCCTGGGTTCAATAACTGAATGCAGCAAGGGAAAAGTTATGACCAAACTAGAAAAAATCAAAAAACTAGGCAAAAAATATGGTTTTGAGAACCCTTTCAAACCAGATTTACTTGTGATAAAAGCGTTGGAATATATTAACAATGGCAAGTGTTTACTTGATATCGGTTGTGGAGAAGGTGCTGATAGTGTATTCTTTGCTAAAAAAGGATTTCAGGTTGTTGCAGTAGACAACAACAATTTATATTTAGAGCGTCTTCGTTCATTTCTAAAAGATAATTCACTTCCAACTATTTCTATCCAGAATTATAATGTGATAAGTCATCAATATCCAAAAGACTATTATGATGTAATTAATTGCCTTCTTGTAGGATGTTGTATGAAACGAAGCGAGTTCGAAAAAATGCTTGATTCACTAAAACAAACATTAAAGCCCGAGGGAGTTATCATAATGTCTTTACGGAATTATCTTGACCCAATATTTGTGGAATATTTTTCCACAGAGAAAATGATTGAACCGAATACTTACTTAAAGAAAGAAGATTGTTGTAAGATTCGATACTTTGTTGAAAAAGGACGCTTGCGGGAAGTGTTTAAAGACTATGAAATCCTTTATTATTATGAAGGACTATCACCCGATAAATATCAGGACGTTTCAAAACATGGTGATTCATATATTATCGCCAGAAAAAAATCAGATATAAATTGAATTTTTAGTCCAATAAGCGAAAAATCTCACTGAAAATGATTGGAAAAATAAGCTCTTCACTTTTCGACTGAAGTTTTGGAACAAGAATAGTTAATAGAATAAATACTGTTGCCAATAATGTATATAAAAATAGTAGTTACGAGATTACCAAAAACTAGATTCTTTTCTAATCGAAAACCATTTCAAAGAACTATTTTTAGACATTAATCTTTATTCTTAGAATTAAAAGTCCAATCCACCAAACTCCATGAATCAAAAAAAAGCCCCTTGGCACTTTCTCTTACTACTCATTTTGGCTGGAGAGTCTGTCTTTATTATTCCGTTTGTACTTTCACGAGTCTTTAGACCTACTGTGCTTGATGCGTTTGGCTTGAACAATGTACAGTTGGGCATATGTTTCTCAGTATATGGCATAGTTGCCTTGTTGTCCTATCTCTTTGGAGGCCCCTTGGCCGATAAATTTCCTCCACGAAAATTGATTGCAGTGGCACTATGGACTACTGCCTTAGGAGGCTTGGTTTATGCTACTTTTCCCAGTTATACAGTACTAAAAATATTGTATGGCTATTGGGGTTTTACGACTATTTTTTTATTCTGGGCTCCAATGATCAAGGCCACTCGGGTCTGGGGTGGGGCCACTTCCCAAGGCAAGGCGTTTGGATTTTTGGACGGAGGACGGGGATTAGTGGGAGCTCTATTTGGAACTATGGGCGTCATTGTTTTTTCACTATTTATTGCTTCTGAAATTTCAGGGGCGACCGTCTTTGAAAGCAGAGCAGCCTTTAAGTATGTGATTCTAGTATCGACGGCTATAGTTGTTTTTGTAGGGGTATTGGTGTGGTTCTTTATGAAAATAGATAGCAAAACAGAAAAAGAGATCATCTTAGAGAAAATAACCATATCACAAGTAAAAGAGGTGTTACGTTTGCCTTCCGTATGGTTGTTGATGATCATTATTCTATGCGGCTATGTAGGCTATAAAATCACAGATGTGTTTTCGCTCTATGCCCAAGATGTGATGCTGTATGACCAAGTGCAATCCGCCCAAGTAGGTACTTTTTTGTTATTTGTCCGTCCTGTCATTGGAGTACTGATTGGAATATTGGCAGACCGTTCACAAATTACCTTCTGGTTAGTAATTAGTTTTGTGATCACATTCTTCGGTGCATTATTGTTCGCTACAGGGTTAATTTCGAATTCGACGACAGCCCTGTTTTTTATATCAATTTTAGTCGTGGCGACCGGGGTGTATGCAGCACGTTCCCTCTACTTTGCAGTGATGGAGAGAGGGCAGATCCCATTGATTCTAACAGGGACTGCTGTTGGTCTTATTTCGCTCATAGGCTATACTCCGGATATTTTCGCAGGACCCGCAATGGGGTATCTCCTAGATAATTCGCCAGGTGCTGAGGGGCATCAACATGTGTTTTGGATGTTGGCACTGTTTTCCTTCATCGGTGGTATTGCCGCCTGGTATTATTTCAAATTATATAGAAAACGGTAGTAGCATTAATGAACGATTAGGTGAACAATAATATAGTCGTCAGACAGCTTAGAGGAAAAGGAGGATTAGATATATATTTTGTCAAATTCTGCATCACCTAAGGGTTAACCGCCCTTACTTTTGATACACTTTACAATCTGGCGTCCAATATTCTATATTCAAAGTAAATATTGAGCAAACCACCACGTTAAATATGATGCTGATAGAACAAGTTTGTAATATTTTTCATCAATACTTGCCACATATAATATTAAGTTTCGTCTTTAGTATCAGTCTATGACATATCGAATGTAAAGAGAAACAAAAAATGAGAAAATCAAGATTTAGAACTTTATTTATCCTAATTACCTTTTGCTCATTCATTTTGGGATGTAACCAAAATGATACTAAAAAAACAGATCCCAAAAAAGAAAACGCTATTAATAATCTTGTCAAAAATGACTCTACTTTTTACTCTGTACCAGACGCTATGGATCTATATGGTCTGAAAGGTCTTAGTGTAGCTGTTATCGAAAACTATAATATCATTTGGACAGAAACTTGGGGTGTAAAAGATGTAGAATCAG
>CAXMOE010000150.1:0-6480 GCA_964194835.1 uncultured Flavobacteriaceae bacterium
GCTAGAACCTGGAAAAAAAAGGTTTATTGTTCTAAAAATCAGGTGTTAATGTATTCCTCTGCCCTAATCGATGAGAAATATGCCCCGTACGCCTATCCGGTTGATTTTCTTGGGCATATTGGTGCTGTGGAGGTGCTGAATGATCAGATCTATGTCTCTGGAAAAAATATTGGTAAGGGCTGGCCACACGACGATAACTGTCACAAAGAATTGATCATATATATCTATGATATTGGGGAGTTAAGGGAGGACCAGTGTAATAGACATACTGATAAAATTGTTTTAAAAGTCAACGGCAGAAATGGGATTCAGGCACTTACCAAATTGGATGAGTCCAACCTATTGGTATCCGTATATAAATGTGAAGATGACACTGATAATCATGTATACCTCTTAAATGTGGAAAACACCAATATATCCATCTTTCAAGAAGAAAATTGGGCGTATGGTGTTGCGGTAAATGGGAACGGGATCCTTTTTTATGGGGAGGACAATAGAAATTCTACAGAAATCAATATTCTGGGATTCAACAACTAGCAGTTGTGCAGAAAATTGGGGTTTTGAGATAAAAATAAGGTAAATGTGGTTCCAATCTATTGTCAAATACACAATATTCACTGCCAATTATATAAATTATAACCTATATCCTTGTTAACATTCTTACTTTCAAAATGTAAAAATCAGATTAGAACACTGACCATTATCCATTTATAAGCAAGGGCGTGAATTTCCAGTTTTGCATTACACACCCTTATTTTTTTGAAAGAAGATAAGCTAATTACGTCGTAATAGCTATCATTAATAATTACTGAATGACGGAAATTGTTAAAGAACTTAGAGCAGTAGCAATGGCAGCACCAATGGAATCCCACCCACAGATATCAAAAGCCATGGGCATATCAGAAGCTTACTCAAAGAAGATACGTAATGGTATACAACCAATTAATGATACCCCACGTAATCGGCAATTATTTTCGGACATGATAAGCCGATATGAGGAAACCATTGTAAACCATAGCAACAATTCTATGGCTCGTGAAAAAAACAGATAATAGAATATATTCTATATTCATAAAGTTTTCATTACCAATTACACAGTATCCACTACCAATTGTACAATCATGAACATTGGCTTTTGTATTCTGCCTAGTTTTAAACTGACATAATTGGTAATGGTCTATGTTCTTGAATATCCTTACGGACTTTGAAATTGGCTAATTCCGTTAACTATCCTAGGATGGTAATACGGAACAAACACGATCCATTAAAGGGCTTTAGTAACTTCTTCATACCTTACAAGAACTATTTTGGCCCTAGGAATACCCTTTCGAGGGTATTTCTTTTTTTATAGGTCATTCACACCCTAAGGCACACATTGGCTTAAAAACAGTCTGCCTAATTAACCGTAACAACTGCCTCTCGTTTAGTATATACCACTCTATTAAATTCAGGAGCTTGGGTTCCTTCGTTGTTAAAAATCAGGGAATTGCCTTCTATCGTATATACTGCACTGCCCAAGGAAAGCTCTGAGCCGTTTACACTCCAGGTCCCTGAATTGGTAATCATTTCATCCATACAGGAGTATACATAAAAGCCGACTGTGTTGATATCAGCAAGAATACTCATCTCAGGTCCCTCAGTACTTGTTGATCGGTCAGGATTCAGCGTCAAGGATACCACAAGACAGTCCAATTCGTCTATAAGATTTGAAGAAAATGAGCCATCACCGTTAAAATCTGAACTTTGGGAATTACTGAGTTCGGTTAACACATAATTTCCATATAGGAATTCGCTTTCATCCAGTAGGGTGTCTTCGTCAGCATCGGTGGAACAAGAAAAAAATAATAGCATAAGGGGCAAAACAGAATAATTAAATGCATTTTTCATAATAATGATCTATTTGTAGGTTAAGTAATAAGAAATAAATTGAGGTTAAATTGTTATCGGTAATGTGCTGGCAAAGTGAATTGCAGATCAACGATAAACATAGTTATTTGTGGATCTGAGGTGCTCTTGGGCAAGCCAGATAGTCTTAAAAATGCGGGAGTATAGGTCATAGGGCAGGAATTTATTTGGGTTCGTTCCTTAGGAGCTAATATAGCATTTTTTTAATACAGCGAAAGAAATGGACTACAAATATTTATGGGCAACTAGAAAAATGTTCCAAAACCAGTGCATTTTACAGAAGAACCTGATTTATCAACAGTGCTTGCCTTTATTGTTCATTTTCAGTAACTTAAGAGGGCATCAATATTTTATAGTATGGCAACTTACACTTTAGACATAAACAATAAGAAATATAACGTTGAGGTGACCAAGGGCACCTCATTACTTTGGGTTTTACGAGAGCACCTAGGGCTGACAGGCACAAAATATGGCTGTGGTATTGCCCAATGTGGGTCCTGTACCATTCATATAGACGGTAGTCCAACCAAAGCCTGTACATTTCAGGTAGACAGCCTTGTCGATGGCCAAAAAATTACTACCATAGAAGGATTGTCCATAGATGGCTCCCATCCTTTGCAAAGAGCTTGGATAGAAACCCAAGCTCCCCAATGTGGATATTGCCAATCTGGTCAGATTATGCAGGCCGTTTCCCTATTCGATGAAAATTCAAATCCCTCTCGTGAAGAAATCAAGGCCCACATGAACGGCAACTTATGCCGTTGTGGCACCTATATGCGTGTAGTTAAGGCCATTGAATTGGCATCGGAGATCAAACGGGCCAATACCTAAGTCCTATCACTTTATAAGAAATTCCTAATATAAGCCATCATGAGTATAATAGATAATTCCGTAAGCCGTAGACAATTCCTTAAAACATCGAGTGGCGTTGCACTTTTCATTGGGGTATCAGGCATTTTACCACAATTGATTTCGTGTAAGAATGTAAATAAGGTACAGGAACAGTTAGAAAAGCACCGACTCACTGCTTGGGTGCAGCTTTCTGAAGATGGACAAATCATTATTTACAGTCCAGCCGCTGAAATGGGACAGGGGTCCATGACCGCCTTGCCTTTGATTTTTGCAGAGGAAATGGATGCGGACTGGAACAAGGTATCAGTGAAATTCTCACCACAGGAATCTGCAATTTATGGGTCTAACGCTTGGGGACCAAGTGGCAAGGTAATGCTCACTGCAGGGAGCAGGTCAACCATTGGCTACTATCCTGTAATGCGTAAGGCTGGGGCCCAAGCACGCTATGTACTAATGTATAGTGCCGCAAAGAAATGGGAAGTCCCTATTACCGAATTAAGTACTAAGCCCGGAATAGTGGTACATAGTAAAAGCAATCGCGAAATGGGTTATGGAGATGTGGTGCCATTCTTGGAAATGCCAGAAATGATTCCCGACTTTACCAATGAACAATTAAAAAGACCCAGTGAATATCGACTCATTGGTAAGGTCAAAGAGCGAAGGGAAATTCCTGATAAGGTTACTGGAAGTGCCCAATTCGCCATTGATATAAGATTGCCCAATATGGTATATGGGGTATTGGAAAGGGGAAGGGTGCACGGAGCGAAGCCAAACTTAATCAATGAAGACCATATTATGGGGTTAGAGGGCGTTTTAAAGATTGTTCGCCTTGATTATGCCATTGGCATCATTGCTGCAACATTAGAACAAGCGTTGATCGCCAAAAAGCAATTGGATATCGATTGGAGCGATGCAGAGGCAACTGGCTTTAATTCTCAGGAAATTTATAGTGAATATGAAAAGATCGCGGCCAGCAACCAAAAAGGCAAGGTTATCACGGATTTAGGAAATGTAAAGCAGGCATTACGAACTGCGTCCAAAACCTACACCATCGATTTTAAAAATGACTATGTATACCATGCTCAAATGGAACCATTAAATTCAGTGATACAAGTTGCTTCCGATGGGCAAAGTGCGGAGGTATGGGTGGGAAGCCAGCAGGGATTTGACCCTAAGTTGAGTTTACCCAAAACATTGGGTATTGCCCCGGAAAATGTTGTAATTCATTTACAATATTTGGGAGGAGGATTTGGTAGAAGGAGCATGGATGATTTTGTAATAGAGTGTGGATTGCTTGCCAAAGAAATGCTTGGCCGTCCTGTAAAGCTTATTTGGACTAGGGAAGATGATGTAACCTATGGGGCGTATCGTCCTTTGACCCTACAACGTGTGACCGCTGGGACCGACATTCACGGAAACATCACTGCATTTTCACATTGTGTCATTGGAGATGGAGGAAACCTTGTGGCGGGGGGTATTAAAAATAAGTTTTATGATATTCCAAACCAATTTGCAGAATGGAAAGAAACTACGCATGGCATAAGACTTAAGCATTGGAGGGCAGTGGGCCATGGCCCCAATAAGTTTGCCATAGAATGTATGTTGGATGAAATTGCCACTGAACAGAACCTCGACCCGGTCGATCTTCGAAGGAAGTTAATGGCCAAATCCCCGAATGCCTTGGCAACCTTAGAAAAAGTAGCCAAAATGTCGGATTGGGACAGTCCCACAAAGCAAGGACGGGCCAAAGGCGTTGCTTTCCTGGAACATAGTGGTGCGTTAAGTTCCGGTGTATGTGAAATTTCTGTGGATCGAAATACCGGTAAGATCAAAGTCCATCATTTTTGGAGTGCGATTCATGCGGGGGTCATTATTCAACCCAATAATGTAGAGGCACAATTGGAAGGGGGCATCATAATGGGAATGAGCAGTGTACTCAAAGAGCAAATAACCATTAAGGACGGAGAGATACAGCAATCCAATTTCCATAACTACCAATTACTGCGCATGGAGGATATTCCCGATAGTATAGAAACTGCTATGCTTGAATCAACCGAATCACCCAAGGGAATAGGAGAATCTGGAACACCAATGGTGGCTTGTGCCATTGCCAATGCCTTTTTGAGCTTAACCGGAAAGCGCTTGCGGCATTTGCCCTTTACACCTGACCGGGTATTGGAGGTTTTAAATAGTTAAGTATAAAATTGATTGTGGAAAAATAAATCCGAATTATGAAACGGGGTATAGTTGCACCTTGATGTAAAACCAACCCTTAAAATTATTCTTACGCCAATTTAGCCTTGTTTCTTTTAGTTGTAAAAGACAACGCTTTCTTTACTCGGGAATTTTTGAATTTGTAAAGACGTGCAACAGTGTTTTCGTTGGTAGTAGAGGTAACGATTGTCATTTCAATAGTCTCAACTTTAACATCTGCCTTGGCATCTTGTGCTTGGGCAGCAACTCCGATAAAAAGAACAAAAATTAAAGTTAAAATAGTTTTCATGACCTGTTGTTTTGTTTATACTAATTTAACGCCCTATGGGCGTTAAGCCTGGTCATAAATCGCTCAAACCCCCTTATTTTTCGGTTATCGGACAAAATCTGGATGAAGTGCAAAATTTCATCGATAAACGTTTTATACCCCAAAATCACCTTACCGAAATAAAGTGTATTTAATCGTTGATTTTGAAGGTTGATTTTGGTAAAAGTTGGGAATAATGGCCTTATTTGAAGTGTTCTTTTACCAATTTGGGCAGGAAAATATTAATGGGATAAATGAAGTCCTGTTAAAATCGAATTTGGATTAGGTTGTAATACTGCTAGCCATTTTTTTTAGGTTATAGCGACCTAAACCAAGCCATTACTTTTATCGTGATGGGATGAAATTTGTACTTATTTACCACAGTACCAATAAATTTCTACGCGTTAATCACTCTCCATCAATTTAAACCCAGATAAAATTAGTACTTAGTTTCATCCAAAAAAATTGAGAACAAATTAAGTTTTTCACTAAATTGTAGGAGTTTAACCATTCTACCGTATGTCTTCAAACGCTTCCATTGC
Organism: uncultured Flavobacteriaceae bacterium; assembly: GCA_964194835.1. Classification (GTDB taxonomy): domain Bacteria; phylum Bacteroidota; class Bacteroidia; order Flavobacteriales; family Flavobacteriaceae; genus CAXMOE01. The sequence goes on from CAXMOE010000150.1 coordinate 5,821, forward strand.
AATTAGTTCCAAAGGGTTTGCGAAAACTTTACGAAAAGATAGGTGGTGGCTGTATCCAGGACTTGTGGTTTTCGGACTAACCGGTTTCTTAATTTACGGATTTTGGTCTGCCTGGCAGGCGGATTTTTATTGGTATAGCGCAGCCCAGGAAGGATTTGGGGGGTATCTCGCTCCTTTTTATTCTCCCTTAATTTTTATCAAAGAAGGAGTGGAAGGTGCCGCACCAATAGAACATGCCCTGTTGGGAGCATGGCCCACATGGTGGCCCACTTGGCTTCCTCCTTCACCTTCCCTACTAATTTTGGCGGTGCCCGGGATCTTTAGATTCACCTGTTATTACTATAGAAAAGCGTATTATAGAGCATTCACGGGAACACCACCAGCCTGTGCTGTAGGTTCCTTACCACGGAAACGTAAATCGGGCTATAAAGGGGAAACCGGACTTATGCTCGTACAAAATCTGCATCGCTACACTATGTATTTTGCTATGCTTTATATATTGGTTTTCTTTTATGATGCTTATCTGTCGTTTTTCAGGGGAGGGGAATTTGGTATCGGGGTAGGAAGTATTCTATTATTGGGCAACCCTATTTTATTGGCCTGCTATTCTTTTGGCTGCCATTCAATACGACATCTATTAAGTGGAAGTAGGGATTGTTA
>CAXMOE010000151.1:0-6471 GCA_964194835.1 uncultured Flavobacteriaceae bacterium
GTAATTGCCCCTGCAAAAATTGAAACCACTAATAAACTGCCTATTCTCTTCATAAATACTAATGTTTAAATTATGTCCTATTGTAAAATTAATAGATTTGTTCAATGGTTTATTGAGTTTAACGACTTTTTAACTGCCAAAAAACCCTTAATATTATTATATCTTTGCACTTTAATACGAATTAATGGTACTTACTTTTTATAAATATCAGGGGACGGGAAATGATTTTGTTATGATCGATAATCGTGACGGAGTCTTTCCAAAATCAGATACCAAGTTAGTGTCTTTTCTGTGCGATAGACGATTTGGAATTGGAGCAGATGGACTTATTTTATTGGAAAATGATGATAAAGCTGATTTTAGAATGGTCTATTACAATTCAGATGGAGGAGAGAGTACCATGTGCGGTAATGGAGGAAGGTGTTTAACAGCCTTTGCCAAGTATCTGGGAATCATTGAAAATGAAACAACTTTCATTGCTGTGGATGGACTGCATAAGGCCTCCATAGAAAATGAAGTTATAATCCTTCAAATGCAGGATGTTTCTAGTATAGAGAAAAGAAACAACCATCTTTTTATGGATACAGGTTCCCCACATCACGTGCAAATGGTTGAGAATTTAAAGGATTTAAACGTGGTAAAGGAAGGTGCTAAATTGCGTTATGGACTTTATGGGGAGAACGGGAGTAATATTAATTTTGTAGAACAACCAGATCAGGACCTGTTTTCGGTACGTACCTATGAACGTGGTGTTGAAGATGAGACCTTGTCCTGTGGGACAGGTGTTACCGCTGTTGCCCTAGCTATGCATAATATGGGAATGACCAAGGGGACCAAGGTCAATATCAAAACCCTTGGAGGTAACTTACAGGTGAAATTTAATAAGGGCGTGAATGGCTATTACAACGTGTATTTGGTTGGTCCTGCAAAACAAGTGTATAAAGGAGAGATTAGATGTTAAGCCTAAAAGGAAAGCATGTTTATTTGAGAGCTTTGGAGCCGGAAGATCTGGAATTTCTATATGAATTGGAGAATAATCCAGCTATTTGGGAAATAAGTGGTACCGTAACCCCATATTCAAAACATGTTTTAGGATTATACTTGGAAAATGCACATCGGGATATTTACGACGTCAAACAGTTACGATTGTGCATCTGCACCTATGAAAATGAGGTGTTGGGACTTATTGATTTATTCGACTTTGATCCAAAAAACCAGCGAGCCGGCTTGGGAATTGTCATCCTTGGTGAGGAGAATAGAAATAAGGGGATAGGGGCAGAAACCATATCCTTGTTGAGTGAGTATGCGTTTTCGAGCTTAAACTTAAGGCAATTATATGCCAATGTTGTGCAAGATAATGCTGCCAGTATTCATTTGTTCCAAAAAATGGGTTTTGTGGAAGTTGGTGTTAAAAAAGATTGGATCTATTCCAATGGGGCCTATAAAAATGAAATTTTATTCCAAAAGATTAAAAAGTAATGTATATCAAAAAAATTCTACTTTTTATTGTACTTCTAGGTCTGGTTATAGGAGCAGCCTTTGCATACAAGGTATATAGTGCTTTTTTCTCGCCAAATACGGTTTTTGAGAACAAAGAGGCTTATGTCTACATTACTTCGAATGCCACTTTTGATGAGGTCAAGGAATCATTACAACCGTTGTTGAACGATGTGAATACTTTCGGTGCTGCTGCCCAAAGGAAGGGGTATAGCACAAATATAAAAGGAGGCAAATATGCTATTAAGAAAGGCATGAACAATAATGAAATCATCAATTCTTTGCGTAGTAACAATATCCCTGTTAGGGTTGCTTTCAACAATCAAGAAACATTAAGTAATCTGGCCGGGAGGGTTTCCGATCAGATTGAGGCTGATAGTATTTCCCTACTAAAAGCATTTGAAGACACTACATTTCTACAGGCAAATGGATTTGATAAAGCCACAAAATTGAGCCTTTATATTCCTAATAGTTATGAATTTTTTTGGAACACCTCTGCGGAGAAGTTCAGCGAAAGAATGTTAAAGGAATACAATAGGTTTTGGAACGAGGAACGTCTAAAAAAGGCCAAATCACTTGGACTTAAGCCTGTAGAGGTCATAACTCTCGCATCTATTGTACATAAGGAAACCGCCAAAGTAGACGAGAGACCCAAGGTAGCTGGTGTTTATTTAAACCGATTGAGAAAAAATATATTGCTACAGGCAGACCCAACCGTTATATATGCATTAAAGTTAGAGGCTGGAGATTTTTCCAAAGTATATAAGCGGGTGTTATATAAAGATTTGAAGCTTGATTCTCCATACAATACTTATAAATATGCCGGGTTACCACCCGGACCTATTGCAATGCCGGATATTTCGGCTATTGATGCTGTTCTTAGTGCCGAAAATCACGATTATTATTATTTTGTGGCCAATGTGGAAAATTTCGGCTACCATAAATTCGCCAAAACTTTGAGGCAACACAACCGAAATAAGCAACAGTACATCCGATGGATTCAAGCACAAAATATCAATAGATAGGCAAATAATCCAATATTTATTACAGTTTGACTAAAACAAGGTCCCTTTTGGCAACTCTCCAGTTGGATTGTTATTAGTAGAAAAAATCCTACGTAACTTTGTAGAGTGAAATTTAAGCATGTCTAGTATGGACAGTTAGTCTTAAGAAAGCAAAAATATGAGAAAGTGGATAAACCTTTTTTGTCCTCTTATCATGATTTTTATTTTGACAAGTTTTGGTTTAAACCGTCCTGCAAAGGTACAGGTACCCAGAACACTTAAAGTAAATGAACCTACTGCGGTTTTGTTCCCCAAAAACAAAATCACCAAATGCCCAGTTATTGTAGCTCCCCCTTTTTTGGGAAGTTCTTATATTGGTTTTAAGGAAGCGTTGGCCTTTAAGGAATCAGGAGGTAACTACTTTACAATCAATACCTTTGGGTATATGGGAAAATATCAATTTGGAATCGGAACCCTTCAGCTTATGGGGGTATATAATGCAAGCCGATTTATAAATGACCCTATATTACAGGAATTGGTGTTCTATACCAATATTGCTCGGAACAAATGGATTCTAAGAAGGGATATCAAAAGGTTTGTAGGGAAACGAATAAAAGGTGTACAAATATCTGAATCAGGTATTTTGGCTGCAGCTCATTTGGCAGGTCCTGGAAATGTTAAAAAATATTTGCGATCTTATGGGAGAATTGAAGTGAAGGATGCATATGGAACAAGTATATCATACTATATGAAAAGATTTTCCGGTTACGATGTTTCCAATATTACAGCAAAACGCAATCCAAAAGTGTAAGACATTTAAAAGTATGGATATAACGGGCCTTGGCTAAAACGCTAAGGCTTTTTTTATCCCTGAACAATAAAGATAGTAGGCCTTTTATGTAAATCCAATATCACTTTTTTCCAATCAGCGACCTTTTTTGTGGAAATGTATTCTGTTGGTAAAGTAATATCACTTGCAATACAGAGCATGGTATTGGAAGAGAGAGTTCTGATCAATTCGGCCAACAACTTATAATTTCTGTAAGGAGTTTCAATAAATATCTGGGATTGGTTAATTTCCCTGGATGTTTTTTCAATTCTTTTAATTGCGCTTTTTCGTTCTGGAGTATCAATTGGCAAATAGCCAATAAATGCAAAGTTCTGTCCATTTAAACCACTAGCCATCAACGCTAAAATAATTGAGGAAGGGCCTACCAATGGTACAACCTTTATCCCTTTTTCATGGGCAATCCTAACCACATCTGCTCCTGGATCAGCTATTCCAGGACATCCAGCTTCCGAAAGTATTCCAACATCATGGCCTTCTAAACAGGGATCCAAAAAAGTAGGTATTGCTTCTGGTTCCGTAAATTTATTGAGCAATTCTATGTGTAATGCAGGTTGCGCCTTACTGGAACTTATTTTTTTGATAAAATGGCGTGCCGATTTTTCGTTTTCAACAATGTAATGGTTTATGTTCTCAATAGCTCTTTTAATAGAAATCGGTAATACCTCCAAAGGTTCGTTCTCACCTAAGGTGGTGGGGATCAAATAAAGCTTTCCTATACTATTTTCGTTCTGGCCCATCTTTAACTATTTCCTTTCCAATTTGTATGCAATGGCTTCACAAGCTGCATCGATTAAATGGTAAACATGTTCAAATCCGTCATCATCAAGGTAAGGATCGGGAACTTCTTTAATCCCCAATTCTACCTCATCCAGTAATAATTTTACTTTTTTGATGTCATCTTTATTATTGGCCATTGTAATAATATTGTAATAATTGCTTCTGTCCATAGCATAAATAAGATCAAAATCGTTAAAATCTTGAGTTGTAAACTTTCGACAGCGTTGGGACTCGATTGAAATGCCATATTTATGTGCAACATCAATGGACCGTGAATCTGGCCTATTCCCTACATGATAACCGGCAGTTGCGGCAGAATCTACAAATATTTGTGTAGTTGTAACCTTATTTTGAAGAATACCCTCAGCCAATGGTGATCTACAGATATTGCCAAGACATACCATCAAGACTTTGGTTTTCATTTCTGGCTACTAAGAAAATTTCTTGGTTAGATCGTCTATGTACTTTCTGAATTGCTTGTCAGTTTCTGCCAAATTATCGACTGTTTTACATGCATGAAGTACAGTGGCATGGTCTCTTTTGCCAATTTGGGAACCAATGCTGGCCAAAGAAGCTTTTGTAAACTTCTTAGCGAAAAACATGGCCAGTTGACGTGCCTGAACAATATGTCTTTTTCTAGTTTTGGACTGTAGGGTGGCAACATCCATCTCAAAATAATCTGAAACTACTTTTTGGATGTAATCTATTGAAACTTCACGTTTGGTGTTCTTTACGAATTTCTCGACTACCTGTTGTGCCAGTTCAAGTGTAACTTCCTTTTTGTTGAAAGATGACTGTGCAATCAGGGAAATAATAGCCCCTTCCAATTCCCGGATGTTGGTTTTGATGTGCTTTGCCACATAATCTATAATATCGTTGGGCATTTCAACCCCATCCCTATACAGTTTATTCTTTAAAATAGATATCCTGGTTTCGTAATCAGGATTCTGTAGTTCTGCTGAAAGCCCCCATTTGAATCGTGACAGCAAGCGTTGTTCTATATCCTGCATATCTACAGGTGCCTTATCCGAAGTTAATATTACCTGTTTGCCATTTTGATGCAAATGGTTGAAAATATGGAAGAAAACATCCTGGGTTCCGGACTTGCCCGATAGGAATTGTACATCATCAATGATCAAAACATCAATCAACTGATAAAAATGTATAAAATCATTCCGAGTATTTTTCTTGACGGATTCTATATATTGTTGTGTAAATTTCTCAGCGGAAATATAAAGTACAGTTCTTTCTGGATATTTATCTTTGATTTCGACTCCAATAGCATGTGCTAAATGTGTTTTTCCAAGTCCCACACCTCCAAAAACCAATAACGGATTGAAAGAAGTTCCGCCAGGTTTATTCGCAACGGCCATACCTGCCGACCTTGCCAATCTATTTGAATCCCCTTCCAAAAAGTTATCAAAATTATAATTGGGGTTAAGTTGTGATTCAATCTTAATGTTTCTGATACCTGGTATTACAAACGGATTCCTTAGTTCAGGATTTTTAGATTTAATGGCAACTTCCAATTCTTGAGCTGGGACACTGGACCTGTTAGAACTTGGAATTCTTTCTGTGAAAGGTTCCCGGTTGCCATAGGTGTTTTCCATTTTAATAATGTATACAAGTTTAGCGTGGTCTCCCAATTCTTTGATCAGGGCTACTTTTAGTAATTTTACGTAGTGCTCTTCCAACCATTCGTAGAAAAATTTACTGGGAACCTGAATACTTAATGCATTCTCCGAAAGCTTAACGGGTTTTATGGGTTCAAACCAAGTTTTGAATGCCTGCGGTTGGATGTTGTCTTTTATAAAAGCCAAACAATTGTTCCATACAGAATTTGCAGTTACACTCATTATAGATTAAATCTTGTTTAATTGGTTAGTGATTTATTTGGTCGATTGTTGGTTTTTTCACTGAAGTTATTCAGTTATTTTGAGCATAGCAAATATGTGAACAAAAAAGCTAATAAAAAAATGATTTGGTATTGAATATTTGGTTTTTTTTTTGCATGTTAAGCTTCGATTTGACGCAATACTTAAATATAAAGATTTTACTTCAAAAAATATGAATTACAATGAAATTTCTTTTAGAGTTCGATATGGTGAAACCGATCAAATGGGAGTAGTATATCACGGGAATTACCCGCAATACCTGGAGATGGGAAGGGTAGAGTGGTTAAGAGCATTGGGAATTTCTTACAAAACCATGGAGAAAAATGGTATTATGCTCCCAGTAGTTTCTTTACAATTGAATTTTAAAAAATCCGCTGTTTATGATGACCTAATCACCGTGAGGACCATACTTAAGAAAGAGCCTTTGGTAAAAATAGAGTTTGACTAC
>CAXMOE010000152.1:0-2585 GCA_964194835.1 uncultured Flavobacteriaceae bacterium
GTTGTTTTGATAAAATAAAATTCTTGGAGACAACTACTCAAACGGAGTTCGTATTTTTGTAAAAACTTATTACAATCAATGTACAAACTCCTTATTCGTCCCATTCTATTTTTACTCGATCCCGAAAAGGTACACCATCTGTCTTTTGCAACTATTCGTTTATTATCAAGGCTGGGTTGTGGAAAACTCTTTAGAGCAATATATGTAGTTAATGATAAACGATTGGAACGGGAGGTTTTTGGATTAAAATTTAAGAATCCTGTTGGGTTGGCGGCTGGTTTTGACAAAGATGCGAAATTGTACAATGAATTGTCAAATTTTGGTTTTGGATTTGTAGAGATTGGCACACTTACACCAAAGCCGCAAGAGGGGAATCCCAAAAAAAGATTGTTCAGGCTAAAGGCAGACCAAGCAATTATTAACCGTATGGGTTTTAATAACAAAGGGGTTTTTGAAGCTGCTGAACGATTAAAAAAGGAACATAATGTGTTGATCGGGGGGAATATAGGAAAAAATAAAATCACTCCAAATATCCAGGCTGCAGAGGATTTCCTTGTTTGTTTTGATGTCCTTTTCAAACATGTAGACTATTTTGTGGTAAATGTTAGTTCCCCAAATACACCTGGCCTTAGGGAACTTCAGGATAAAGAGCCGCTTACGGCGCTATTGAATCAATTAAAAAAAGAGAACACAAAATATGCTGAGGAAAACGAAATGAAGGAGAAGCCTATTCTTTTAAAGATTGCACCAGATTTATCAGATGACCAACTTATGGACATCATATATATAATAACTAAGACAAAGATAGACGGAGTTATTGCTACCAATACCACTATAGAACGCAAACAATTAAAATCTACTTCTATCCTTACTACGGAAAAGGGAGGGTTAAGTGGTAAGCCCTTGGCGAAAAGAAGTACGGAGGTAATCAGGTTTTTATCGGAAAAAAGTAATAAAGCCTTTCCTATAGTTGGGGTAGGCGGAATTCACTCAGCCGAAGACGCCCTGGAAAAATTGGAAGCAGGTGCAGATCTTATTCAGCTATGGACAGGATTTATATATGAGGGCCCTGCATTGGTAAAGAAAATTAACCAAGCTATATTGGAAAGTTTGGAAAGTAGTACCTAAAAATCTTCGTTGTATGGATTTATTTGGTCCAGTAATCTAGGACCAAGACATCGTCCAAACAGGGTTTCAGTAATTGAACAAACGCCTGATGATCTGGATGGGGAAGATAAACCCCGCGATCCTCTTCACTATTAAACGTTACAAAAAAACAATGGGTAAAGCCTTTATCCAAACCTTCCGGGCTATTGTTCAGACCCCATTCAAAGGATATTATTTGAGGTATTTTTGAAGGTAGAGCACTAAACGCTTCTTCAATTTCGGTAAGTTTTTCCTTTGCCGTCCCCTCAAGGAACTTAAATAAAACAATGTGTCGAAGTACGCTGTCTTGTACCATTGATACTTTGGACTTTGAATTTTTTAGTTCCTCTTTAGTTGAATGAGCCATAAGGCTACAAGTTATAATTAATATAATAAGGGTCAGGGTTAATTGTTTGGATTTCATCGATTTAATTTTTAAAAGCTTAGATAGATAGGTAATAGCAGTATTGTTACATTCAGGCCTTTTTCGCCCAATCCACTATTTCCTCAATTATCGTAAATGTATTTGGCTAAAGTTATATTTTGTGGCTTAAGATATGAAAAATCATTGTTTCTCCATAAACATGAATTTGGCAAGACCAAAATTCGGAAAATTGACTAATCGATTTTATAGTCAATTGTATTGGTTTTTTTTCTGATAAATAGTGGTAATTTTGGGATAGGATAAATGTAGTACATGTCTGTAAAGGTCAAGATTGTTGAATGTCCAAGGGATGCAATGCAGGGGATAAAAGCTTTTATTCCAACAGAGAAGAAGGTACAGTACATCCAGTCGCTGTTGGGATGTGGATTTGATACCATTGACTTTGGAAGTTTTGTGTCACCAAAGGCTATTCCCCAAATGGTCAATACTGCGGAAGTACTTTCCAGATTGGATCTGTCCAAAACACAAAGCAAGCTTTTGGCTATAGTTGCGAACGTTAGGGGCGCACAGGAAGCTAGCAAACACGAGGCCATTAAATATTTGGGTTATCCGTTTTCAATTTCTGAAAATTTTCAGATGCGAAATACTCACAAGACCATAGCACAATCAGTAGCAACTTTGGAGGAGATTTTAAATTTGGCCGATGCGTCAAATAAGGAGGTGGTTACCTATATCTCAATGGGATTTGGGAATCCTTATGGTGATCCATGGAATGTTGAAATTGTAGGGGAATGGACAGAAAAGTTGGCAGCGATGGGCGTTAAAATACTTTCACTATCAGATACTGTGGGTACTTCCACCCCAGAAATTATTGAATATTTGTTTTCAAAATTAATTCCAAAATACCCTAATATCGAATTTGGGGCACACCTTCATACCACTCCTACCAAATGGCATGAAAAAGTAGATGCAGCATATCAGGCAGTTTGCCGAAGGTTCGACGGGGCTGTACAGGGTTTTGGAGGATGTCCTATGGCTAAGGATGAACTTACAG
>CAXMOE010000152.1:2595-6057 GCA_964194835.1 uncultured Flavobacteriaceae bacterium
AAGCTGCCTATAACAAAGCGACCGAGCTTTTTTCTGAGTACTATTAGATATTGGTCACTTAAATTCTCTTGGTATTTTCCTAAAATGTTAAATTTTGAATATTATTTAGATTTAATATAAATAAAGTTTGCGGATTCCGATTCCCATCATATATTTGTGCTTTGATTTTTACATTATTTAAAACAAGTCTAAATAAAAATAACGAGTATTTATGAAACGAATGAACTTCTTTTTGGCACTACTTTTTACTTCTGGTATGGTGGCCCAAACAGTTACTGATTCTATAACCCTTGATCCACAAAAACAATTGAACGCAGCACAACGTCTGTTGTCAGGTAGTTATGCTTCCGCCGTTACCATTGGTGCATATGGTGAAATGTTATACAACCAGCCAGAGGGGGATAATGGGGAATTGGACATTCAACGCTTGGTATTGTTGTTGGGATACAGATTCAATGATAAAACCCAATTCGTTACAGAAATTGAAGTGGAGCACGTGGAGGAAATATTCGTGGAGCAAGCTTTTGTAAATTATAATGTTGCAGATAACGTAAACCTTCGAGGGGGGCTAATGTTGGTGCCCATGGGTATTGTGAACGAATATCATGAACCTACCACTTTCAATGGTACGGAACGCCCTGCTATTGATAATGTTATTGTCCCTACTACATGGAGAGAATTGGGAATTGGGGTTAGCGGAAGGTTTAATAATATTTCATTGGGTTATCAAGCTTATCTTTTTAATGGATTTAAATCTACTGAATCCGATGGAGAAGGAGGGATTTCAGGAATTTTAAAAGGCTCCAACGGTTTGAGAAGTGGAAGACAGAAAGGGATACAGTCTACAATAGATAGTCCGACTTTATCCACAAAATTGGATTACTACGGTATTTCTGGTCTTCGGCTTGGTTTTTCAACATATTTTGGAAAAACACAGGCGGCTGATGATATCGAAGAGATCGATGGTGCCAATATTGGAATTTCAATGTTAGGTATTGATGCCCGTTATGCGTATAAACGATTTACCGCCAGGGGACAATTTATTTATGCCTCCCTTTCCGATACGGAGGAGTATAATACCTTAACAGGACGGGATTTGGGGAGTGCCATGCAAGGTTGGTACTTGGAAGGTGCTTTTAATCTATTGCCCAGAGACCATAATCAAAAATTGTTTGCCTTTGCACGCTATGAAAAATATGATACACATGCAAATACCGATGGAGCTTTGGTGGAAAATGAAGCTTATGATAGAAACGATATAACCACTGGGCTTACATATCACATTGCACCTGGTGTTGTTGTGAAAGGAGATTATCAAATTAGGGACAATGCACTTGACAACGGAGGTGTAAAAAACAGACTGAATTTTGGAATAGGGGTATGGTTCTAAACATCCTCTTCTTTTATTATTAAAAATGATTCTAAATTAGTACTTTTGGGGCATGAAGGTTAGTAGGCAAATCACAGGAATAGTTGTAACCGTAGCTTTTCTTTTTTTTAGTTTTGGATTACCTCAAAACATTCAAAAGAAAGTAGATAAGGAAGTGGCAAAACTATTCGCAGTTACTGAATTTTCTATGCAAGCCATTGAGATATCCAATGATTTGAATGCTAAGTTGCCTTCCAAAATCTCCCAAAATAATTTGTATAAGTTATTTCAGAGAAAGGAACTTTTGGGGTATGCATTTGTGGATCAGGCATTAAGTAAAACTGCGAAATTTGATTATTTGGTAATTTTTGACGGGGAGCTGAAAGTGATACACACCAAAGTTTTGGTGTATCGGGAAGAATATGGTGGAGAAATTGGCAGCAAAAGATGGTTAAGGCAATTTTTGGGAAAGACTGGGAAGGATAGGGTAGACTATAAAACTAATATTGATGGTATTTCCGGGGCCACTATATCTGTACGAGCTATGACCAATTCAATGGACGATTTATTGCAAACTGTTGGAATTCTTCAGGAAAATAAGGTGTTTTAATGAATTATAACGGCCTTTTATCTTCGTTTCCTAAGGGAGTCAAAATGTTTATTGGGACTTTTGTAATTATTTTGTCAATTGGTTTTTATTCAGGTCTTTTGTTTGTAGAGGAGACAAATTCAACAGTTCCAAATGGTATCGAGGAAAATTATCTGGGCAATGAAGCCGATGAGGATGCGGAAATCATGAAATTCCGAAAAAGCGAACGTGAAATGCTTTCCATTATTCACACCCATATATTATCCATGTCGTTCATATTTTTTTTGTTGGGAGGAATCGTATGGTTGTGCAAACTTCCTATGAAATTAAAATTGTTCATTACCGTAGAACCCTTTATTTCCGTTATCCTAACTTTTGGGGGTATTTATATGTTATGGGATGGAATGCTTTGGATGAAATATGTGGTTATATTTTCGGGTATATTAATGACGGTTACTTTTACATTTTGCTCGCTTCTGGTGTTATATCAACTGATGATAAAACCGGTTCCAGGTAATTAAGGGCTTAACAATTCAAAGGTTATTCTAAATGTAGTATATTTGCACGCAATTAATCTTTAATTGCCATGAAAGCCCACCTTAGTAAAATTCTCGGAGAAGGTCTTACTTATGACGACGTACTCCTTGTGCCAGCATTTTCAGAAGTACTACCACGAGATGTAAGCATAAAAACGAAATTCACAAGAAACATAACGATAAACGTGCCCATAGTTTCCGCTGCTATGGATACTGTAACCGAATCACGTATGGCAATTGCCATGGCCCAAGAAGGGGGTATTGGTGTATTGCACAAAAATATGACCATTGAACAGCAGGCTTTGAAGGTCCGAAAAGTAAAACGTGCTGAAAGTGGAATGATTATAGATCCTGTGACCTTGCCATTAAATTCAATTGTGGGTGATGCCAAGGCATATATGAAGGAGTATAGTATTGGTGGAATTCCTATTGTGGATAATGCGGGTAAATTGATTGGAATTGTAACCAATAGGGATTTGAGATTTGAGAAGAATAATGATCGTCCCATTGAAGAGGTAATGACTTCGGAAAATCTGGTTACGGTCGGTGAGGGTACTTCATTGGAACAGGCCGAAGAAATTCTTCAAGAACATAAGATTGAAAAATTACCTGTCGTGAATAAGGAGAATAAATTAGTTGGCCTTATTACTTTTAGGGACATTACCAAACTCACTCAAAAGCCCATTGCAAATAAAGATCAATACGGAAGGTTGCGGGTAGCTGCAGCTTTAGGGGTTACTCCGGACGCAGTGGATAGGGCAGAGGCTTTAGTGAATGCAGGGGTAGATGCGGTGGTGATCGATACTGCCCATGGCCATACCAAAGGAGTAGTTTCCATTTTGTCCGCAGTCAAAAATAAATTTCCAGAACTTGAAGTAATCGTAGGTAATATTGCCACCGGTGAGGCGGCTAAATATTTGGTTGAAGCAGGAGCCGATGCTGTTAAAGTTGGCATCGGACCTGGGTCT
>CAXMOE010000152.1:6067-6407 GCA_964194835.1 uncultured Flavobacteriaceae bacterium
ACCAGAGTAGTTGCAGGTGTTGGTTTCCCGCAATTTTCAGCTGTATTGGAAGTTGCTGCGGCCCTAAAGGGAAGTGGTGTTCCGGTAATCGCTGATGGTGGAATCCGCTATACAGGTGATATTCCAAAGGCGATTGCAGCTGGAGCCGATACTGTAATGTTGGGCTCTCTATTGGCTGGGACCAAGGAATCACCTGGTGAGACCATTATTTATGAAGGACGAAAGTTCAAATCGTATCGTGGAATGGGGTCTGTGGAAGCTATGAGACAAGGCAGTAAGGATCGGTATTTCCAAGATGTGGAAGATGATATCAAAAAACTGGTTCCTGAAGGAATTGTAG
>CAXMOE010000153.1:0-249 GCA_964194835.1 uncultured Flavobacteriaceae bacterium
AACACTGACATGAAAACACCGAGTAAAAGCCCCATAATAATGGGCTGTGGCGAAAGTGAAATTTGCACTTCAAATGGCAAATACCCTTGCAAAATCATTGGGAACGATAACTGCAACAACATCCCAACCACGGTACCGATCAGCCCCCCTACAAAGCCCATTCCTGCTATTTGTATGAGATAAATCAAAAAAGTCTGTCTTCGTGTGGCCCCCAAGCATTTAAGTAAGGCCACCGCGCTTAATTTTTCC
>CAXMOE010000153.1:259-6406 GCA_964194835.1 uncultured Flavobacteriaceae bacterium
AACTTGCAATACCCACACAACCCAGCAAAAGGGCAATAAACGCCACCAAATTTAGAAACTTGCCCACGTTACCATATCTACGGCCCAAGCGCTGGCTAGTAACTGTATGGGTATCCAGATCGGCATTTTCCGCATCGAGGATTGGATCGAGCGTTTTATCCAATTCGTCCAGATCTAATTCAGAATCGGCAACAAAATAATATTCGTATTCCTTACGGCTCCCTTTTTGTAGAAGTCCTGTTGCTTCAACAAAACGAAAGGGAATGAATACGGGAGGTGCCACTGAGCCTGAAATAGAGGTACTTCCCGGTGCCGAATGCAATGCCCCAGCAATAGGTAAGCTTATATTCCCCAATTTGATACTGTCGCCTGGTTGCAAACTAAATTGTAACATAGCCGTGGCATCGACCAACGCCCCTCCCAGTTCCTGATAATTGTCCGCGGCAGACACGGGACTTGTCTCGAGTTCCCCATAAAAGGGAAAACCTCCATCAATTCCCCGAACCCTTACCAGTTTTGTAGCTCCATTTCTGGGAAAAGCAGCCATAGATACAAAGTTGACTTCCTTTCCATTCGGCCCGCCAAGTGAATCTATAATAGCCTGTACCTTTTCATTTGGAAGCTGGTTACTATCAATGATAAAGTCGGCACCCATAAGGGATTTCGATTGGAGTGCAATATTATGTTTCAGATTGTCACTGAATGATTGGATGGAAACAACGGCCGCTATGCCCAAAACAATCGAAGCCATAAAAAGAAACAACTTTCTACTGCTTACCTTCCCATCGCGCCATGCCATTTTTAGCAGCCATTCGGTTCTTGTTTTTGATGATGTTGTAGAATTCTTGCTCACAATACAATGGTACTTTCTTCTGCCATAATTTTTCCGCCCTTAAGTCTAAGGATGTATTTGTTTCTTTTCGCGAGATTCAGATCATGCGAAACAATAACCAGTGTTGTCCCTGCTTCCTTATTTAGGTCGAAAAGCAACTGCACCACTTTTTCTCCTGTTTCCTCATCAAGGTTCCCAGTGGGCTCATCCGCAAATAGTATGGATGGACTATTAGAAAAAGCCCTTGCCAAAGCCACTCTTTGCTGTTCCCCTCCCGAAAGCTGTGAGGGATAATGATGGGATCGATCTGCAAGTCCAACCTTGTCCAGTAGTTCCATGCCAATTTTGGTTGCATTTTTTGCCCCTTGTAATTCGAGTGGCACACTTACGTTCTCCAATGCAGTAAGGGTTGGTAGCAATTGAAAATCTTGAAAGATAAAGCCTACCTTTTTATTGCGCAGCAACGCCAATTCATCTTCGTTTAAGGTGTTCAATTGGGTCCCACACAGTTCTATTGTTCCCGAATCAGCTTGATCCAAACCGGCACATAGTCCCAGCAATGTTGTTTTTCCACTACCTGAAGGCCCTACGATGGCAAACGTATCGCCTTCTTCCAAATCAAAGGAGATATCATCCAATACAGTTAGCTTTTTTGAGCCGCTCGTATAGGTTTTCTTTAGGTTACGTACGTTTAATATCTTTGCCATTGTGATCATTTATAAATTGCATTCAAAGAAAGAAGGCAAAATAAGGAAATGATTTTGATTTTTAGACAACAGCACTATGCGGACCGTATTAAAATTCTGTTATTTTTTCATGACTCTACTTTTCATATCCTGTGGTGAACAAAGAACCAAGGATAAAGAAATCAATAGCGGGAAAGAAGTAACTACAAAAAGTGAATCCCAATCAAACACAAAAACCAAGTTGATCTTATTCTTTGGAAACAGCCTTACGGCTGGAATGGGATTGGACCCTGAGGCGGCCTTCCCAGCAGTCATTCAAGAAAAACTGGATTCTTTAAAGCTTAACTATTCGGTTGTAAATGCAGGATTAAGTGGTGAAACCACAGCAAGTGGAAAAAATAGACTTAGTTGGGTACTCAATCAAAAGACCGATATCTTTGTATTGGAGCTGGGGGCCAATGATGGTTTGCGTGGTATTCCCTTGGAGGAAACCAGAAATAACCTTCAGACCATTATTGATTTGGTAAAGAAAGCAAACCCGGAAACTACAATTATCCTAGCTGGTATGCAGATACCGCCCAATATGGGCAAGGCCTATACTTCTGAATTTACTCGTATATTTCCGGATTTGGCAGAAAAAAACAATCTTCAACTTATTCCATTTTTATTGGAAGACGTGGCGGGTATCCCTACCTTAAATCAAGATGATGGTATACATCCAACCATTGAGGGACAAAAAATTGTAGCCAACAATGTGTGGGCAATTTTACAGAAGGTAGTTCAGTAGTAAATAATTGGGGGTAATGATTAAGCCAATTTAGCCTTGTTTCTTTTAGTAGTGAAAGACAATGCTTTCTTTACTCTGGAATTTTTGAATTTGTACAAACGGGCAACAGAGTTTTCATTAGCTGTGGAAGTAACGATAGTCATTTCAATAGTTTCAACCTTAACATCTGCCTTGGCATCTTGGGCCTGGGCAGCTACTCCGATAAAAAGAACAAAGATTAAAGTTAATATGGTTTTCATGACTTGCGTTTTGTTATAATAATAACTCCAGCAAGTGTATTTCACAGGGTTCCAAATCGTTCAAAACCCCCTATTTTTCGGTTATCGGACAAAGTATGGATAAAGTGCAAAAAATGTTCGATAAACGTAATGCACCCTAAAATCACCTTACCGAAAATACCGGTATTTAAACGGTAATTCCGAACTATATTTTTAGAAGAATTTGAGGATTCGGGCAGTTTTTGGAGTAGTATTCCAATTCTTTTGAGGTAGAAACTCCTGGAAAATCGCCCTCGTATTTCCCCATATCCTTTATAATCTGAAAATGAAGATGTGGGGCATAGTTCACATTTATGTCCGGGGTCCCTAAGGTTGCCAGTACCTCCCCTTGATCGTATTCCTTACCTATATAAAGATTTTCCAACGTTTCCAAGGAAAGATGGCCATATAGGGTATGGAAGGATATTCCTGCTATACTATGGGACAATATGATAGTGGGGCCGTAGTCACCACTAAAATTATTATTCGCGAAACTGTGTACTTTGCCGTTTATTGGGGTTACTACTTTAGTACCTGCCTTTGTCCAAAAGTCTATTCCCAAATGAATATTCCTTGGGGTATCCCCCTGTTCCAAAAAATTAGCATTATTTTGGTATAAGTTGCGTTTTTCCAAATAGCCCCCGTATGCCACTTGTGCATTGTTGCCCCTCAATATATCATCTATATAGTTTTGGCATGTATAAGGGTCCGTAATATCGATATTTAATAGTTCATCATTGGCAACACTTAGATCTATAGCGGTATACTTGTGAATAGGAATTGTATTGTCCAATATCGATATTGACAATTGACTAATATTAATAAGCTGAGATTCCAAGTTGCCCATACCATAAAGATACTTTTAGATTTCAATGTCAGGATAAGTAATTTGGCTAAATTTTAATTAACATCACTTTAACCCTAATATCAAAAAGTATTTATAACTTTTAAGCACTAAAAATTAAAAGATGAAGCTATTAAAAATCTCAATATTTATTTTGATTGCTTTGGCGTCGACGAGCTGCCAATCCAAAAACAAGAAAGCCAATATAGTTGCCGAGGAAGTAAAGCTTAGCAAACAGGATTTACAGGGGTATGAAACTGCCTATTTTGCTAGTGGTTGTTTTTGGTGTGTTGAAGCGGTTTTTGAGAGTGTAAAGGGAGTTAAAGAGGTGATTTCAGGGTATTCTGGAGGAATTGAAGAAAACCCTACCTATGAACAAGTAGGATACGGCCGTACTACCCATGCCGAGGCGGTGGAAGTGTACTATGACCCTAAGGTAGTTTCCTTTGAAACCTTGGTAAATGTTTTTTTTGGGTCACATGACCCTACTACCCTAAATAGGCAGGGACCTGATCGTGGTGCACAATATAGATCTATCGCTTTTTATAAAAATAATGAGGAAAAGCAGATTATAGATAATCATATTGAGCAGTTAAAGAAAGATAGGATATACAGCAGTCCCATTGTTACTGAGGTAATTGTATTTACCAAATTCTACATTGCCGAGGATTATCATCAGGATTACGAAAAGAACAATCCCAATAACCCCTACATTAAAAATGTATCGATTCCGAGATACAATAGATTCAAGAAAAAATTTCCTGAGCTTATAAAGGACGGGGCACATTAATTTTACTAAAAGGAGTTCAAAATTCTACTCCAAAGAAGTAGTTACTTTATCACAAAACGTAAGTAGTCTTTGAATTACTATAGACTTAAGAAAAAAGGAAGGAATAGGAAATAGGTAACTGGATATGGAGCGCAATGAACTTTATTGATGTGTTTATTCCAACACCACTTCACTATATTTTGAATTGATGGTAATAGTTTTGGAACTGTTTTTATTGATGTTATATCCCTTGTGTAAGATATTGTTATGGCTTTTTGTTTGATCAAGGGTTAAACTGGCCGGTGATTTAAGTACCGAATCTGTACCGTTCACATTAATGTTAAAGGCAGTTGATGGTAATTTACATAGAAGTTCAGCATTTTTTAACGAAATATCCATCCCGGTAAAATTTTCAGCAACGGAATTAATACGCAAGACTCCAAAATTATTTTTAATAATCACATTTTTGAGCAAACGCTCTATAGTAACGTCCGATGACGTGGCACTTAAACTTAAATTCGTTACCTCCTTTAAATCTACCTTATCCGAGTAATCTGTTTTTAATTGCCCATAATTCCATTTTTGCACACTTACAGGGGAATAGGAGGCATTAATAGAGGTTTTATCCCCTTCAATGGTAGAGGCAAGCAACCTTGCGTAAGACAAGGTTGCGTTGATGTTTTTTGTGTTTTCGGCCAATTTTACCTCCCCATGGCGGACGTTCATTTTTAGCTTAGCCGATTTGGGCATTTTTATTTTAATGGTCTTTTTAACCTTCAAATTTTTATCCTCTCCATCCGTTGAATAATAAAAGATATTGGGATTATTTTCATGCATCTGCATCATTGCCTTTTCGGTTTGTCTTTCCGCCTTTTCAATAACTTTTTCATGAATAATCATAGCCTTTTCGGTTTGCTTTTCCGCTTTTTCAATAGCTTTTTCATGCTCCTTTATCCTTATTTCATGCTTAATTTCAATCTCTTCCCTCTTGGATTCCATCTTCTCACTCCATTCTTCCAATTTCTTTTGATAATCATCATCAAAATTGGTTTCAAATTCTTTCTTCCATTTTTCAAGATATTTATCACCATCCCTTTTATAAGCCTCATGATCAAACTCTTGAATATGCATTGGGGGCATTGGTGGGAGATCTAACAATTCCGGGAAATCAGGAATTACCATAACTTGTTCCAAAAGAGGTGCCAAATCAGGCATATCAGGAATGTCAGGAATAACAATCTGAAAATCGTGCATATCCTCACCATCATGATTAAAGAACCATGTGTTTTCTGCTCCTGTACTTATTTCGATGTTCGAACTATTACCTACTATTTTTACACCCCCATTTTCAAAATACTTTTCTGCCTCTTCTTCCGAAACACCCTCAATTTCTACTACTGCTTCTATCACCACCTGGTTCTTATTCCAAGTCTCAAATTCAATATCGGCATGGCTGGTATTGATGTCCAGGACCGCTTCATCCCCAACATTAAAGGTTTCCTTATAGGTCTTTGTTTGTTTTTGCCCATATACCCCCATTGCTGTTAGGCACAGCAAAATGATTAGACTTCTAGATAATACTTGTTGTAACCGTTTCATTTTCTGATGTTTTTAATTGATTTAATTTTTCTTTTAATTTTTGCAACAACTGTAACCGTAACTGTAAATTTTTAATGAGAGCGCCAATGGTTTGATCATTAGGTCCAATTTCGTTCAACTCCTTGGTTAATTTTTTGTACTCCATGTTCAATTCTGCCAAGCGTTCCATATAACCGTCAACCAAAGCCTTGTTATCTGTGGATACTTCTAATTCAGAAAGTGCAATGTTGATATTTGCCACATAGTAATTTTCTACCTTTTCCAAATCGGGCGACAAATCTCCAAGTGAAATACCATCAGCTTTTTCTAGACCATTGTCCTTGTCCACAATAGTACTTTCTATGGGAACTTCGATTGATTGCTGTTTGTAAGT
>CAXMOE010000154.1:0-6269 GCA_964194835.1 uncultured Flavobacteriaceae bacterium
AAGCAATGGTTGTCAGCCATTGCTTTTTTGGTAAAAAAAATAATTTATGAATGCTTGTTAAAAATCTATATTTTTGCAGTTAAACCAACGTAGGCTAGATGAGAGACTTATTTGATAGAATAATTGAGAATAAGGGGCCCTTAGGAAAATGGGCTTCACAAGCAGAGGGATATTTTGTTTTCCCAAAATTGGAAGGTCCTATTTCCAATAGAATGAAGTTCCAAGGGAAAGAAGTAATTACTTGGAGTATTAATGATTACTTGGGCTTAGCAAATTTACCTGAGATAAAAAAAGTGGATGGAGAGACAGCTCTGGAATATGGGGCAGCATTCCCAATGGGAGCAAGGATGATGAGTGGTCATACTGAATTTCACGAACAGCTGGAGCAAGAATTGGCAACTTTTGTAAATAAGGAGTCATCCTATCTATTAAATTTCGGATATCAAGGAATCTTGTCGGCCATAGATGCCTTGGTCTCTAAGGATGATGTCATTGTATATGACGTAGATTCCCATGCATGTATTATTGATGGTGTACGATTGCATATGGGTAAACGCTTTACTTTTATGCATAACAATATTGCTAGTCTAGAGAAAAATTTGGAACGTGCAACTAAGATGGCAGAACAGACCGGAGGTGGAATTTTGGTCATTTCTGAGGGTGTGTTTGGTATGCGCGGTGAACAAGGGAAATTGAAAGAGATTGTTGAGTTAAAGAAAAAATTTAAATTTCGGTTCTTAGTGGACGATGCCCATGGCTTTGGTACCTTAGGGAAGACCGGTGCTGGTGCGGGTGAAGAGCAAGGAATTCAAGACGACATTGATGTGTACTTTGCCACCTTTGCCAAATCGATGGCCGGAATTGGCGCATTCTTGGCAGCAGATAAGCAAATTATTGATTATTTGAAATACAACCTACGTTCCCAAATGTTCGCAAAATCATTGCCGATGGTATATGTAAAAGGCGCGTTAAAACGTTTAGATATGTTGCGTACTATGCCAGAGCTTAAGGCAAAACTTTGGGAAAATGTAGATGCTTTACAAAACGGTCTTAAAGAAAGAGGTTTTGATATAGGCACCACCACTAGTTGTGTTACTCCAGTGTACTTAAACGGAAGTATTCCTGAGGCGATGGCATTGGTGAAGGATTTAAGGGAGAATTATGAAATTTTCTGCTCCATTGTAGTTTACCCAGTAATCCCAAAAGGATTGATTCTATTGCGATTGATTCCAACTGCTACACATACACTGGAAGATATTGCGATAACACTCGAGGCCTTTTCCGCTATTCGTGAGAGGTTGAAAAACGGAACTTATAAAAGATTGTCTGCGGCTGTTGCTGCAGCGATGGGAGAGTAAATCCCTATCAAGGAAAACTTTAAATCCCAAATTCCAATGAACTAAGGTTGGAATTTGGGATTTTTTATATCAAGTTTTTTCTATAGGTGCGTCTTCTTTTGTGGATTACAGGATCAAAGTGTTTCCAAAGTTGACGTATGGCCGTATTTTCCTCCAATTCCGGGGTGCGTATACAATTTTCAATCCCTTTTTCTTTAAACGTCTTGTAATATTCATTAAAGATAATTGAGGTCACTCCCTTGTTCTGATATTCGGGATGTACCCCTATGAGATAAAAAATAACATCTTTACTGTGTTTCTTGGCTTGGAATAAATGATAAATTCCAAGCGGAAACAATTTTCCCTTCGTTTTTTGTAAGGCTTTTGAAAAAGAAGGCATCACTATGGAAAAGGCAACAAGCTCATCGTCCTTGTCCACAACAAACTTGATATACTCGGGATTTATGAAACTGATGTATTTCTTTTTAAAGTAGGCCTTTTGTATGATAGAGAGGCATAAGAGTAATTAAAGAGGTCAAACATCTTATCTGCCATTGGCAATACATCCTTGGTTTTCGTGAAATTTATTTCCCTTAGGCCGTAACGCTTCTTTATTAAGGTTTGAATTTTGGCGAAAAGTTTTGGGTTAACGTTTTTGAAAGGGAATTTATTCTCCATATATTCCTTTTCCTTTGCGTAATTCAACCGTTCAATATGGCTTGCATAATATGGGTGGTTGTACCAAGTGATCATGTTACCAATATAATCAAAGCCCTCTACCAGCACCCCAACCTTATCCAAGTTGGAAAAGCCAACGGGACCTTCCACAAATTCCAATTGATGCTCTTTTCCAATTTCCTCCACTTTATTCAGCAAGGCTTCAGAAACGGCATAATCATCTATAAAATCAAACCAGCCAAAACGCATTTTTTTTACCTTTTGTTGGGTTACTTCAATCCAATTAATAATGGCTACCAATCTCCCAACTATTTCATTGTCTTTATATGCCAATAGAAACCAGGCTTCCGCATCCTTAAAAACAGGATTATTGATTTTATCAAAAGTATCAAGTTCGTCTCGAATTATGGGTGGAACCCAATAGGGAGAACCTTTGTATAACGAAAAAGGGAATTGTACAAATTTTTTTAAATCTGATTTTGTTATTGCCTCTTTAATTTGAATCATGTGTTTATTTCTATGCTCAATATTAGCAATATTAATCAACAGAATAAAGCAAGAAGACTAATTTATATGGAATTAGGTAAGAAATGTGATTTTAGGGATTTTGAAGGATTAAAAATCTATGGGATCCCCGTTATTGTTTTTCTTTTTCGGTTTTGTTTTTCTTTTTTTCTTGGATTTCTTTTTGCCGCTCTTTTTCATGGAGTTTTTCTTAATCCGCCCATTTCCAGCTCCGTTAGGGTCAACTGTTTTAATAGCCTCATCCTTGTGCTTATCTATCCTATATGACAATCCCAATCCACCAAAAATTCGTGAAGGCGAATTTTTATAACTAGCTCCAAAGTTAATATCTACCTGAAAGGTTTTGCTCAACAAGTGAACGACTCCACTGCGGAGTAAAATATCTGAATATCGATCACTTTTAATGCCTTGGTTTTCTACAAAAACGCTCCATTTGGGATTTCTAAAAGCATGGGATAAGGATATAATGTAACTCCATTCAGGAAAATCCGAACCAATTCGATCATAAGCAAAATTGGAAATCAGCACAAATTTAGGAGATAAACGGCTTTGGGTAGCCAACATTACACGAGGTGATACCGTAGGGTCGCCTACGTAAAACGGATTATCACCTAAAACAAAATTAGCTCCGGCATATATGGATATGGCAGGAATTAAATTTCTAAATTGAAATACATTGTTGGCGCGCCAACTATATAAATTGGGTTTGTTACGTTCAGGGTTTTTATAGGGATCATAAATAAGATATTTAATCCCAAGACGGTTTCTTTTAAAATCTGTTCTGGTGTCCTCTGTTCCAAAATCGGTAAATGTGATATTTTGTTTTTGATAGGTTCCCTCCCAAATAATCTCCAACCTATCGAACAGTAAACCATAACGCAAAGCGAGATCTGCACCCAAAATGTTGGAATCGGTCAATAATTGGTCATGATCCTGCTTTTCATAAGAAGCCCCAAACTCGGCTTGAATCACATTTTTGCCAACAGCGTAGGCGCTTACGGACTGTCCTGGTCTGTTGGAATTGATAACATCGGTATATTGGGATACACCGTAAAACGGAATCGTTAATATGGCTAAAAGGACTGAATATTTTATTCTTTTCATTTTAAAGTAATTACCAATGAGTAGGACTTTATTATTATTTTAAGACTTTTACACTCTTAATACAACGTTAGAATTGTATTTTTGATATAAATAGTTATAATAATATGGGATTTTTAAAAACAGTATTAATCATTCTGTTGGTATATTATCTGCTTAAAATACTAGCAAGGTGGTTTGCTCCTAAATTATTTTCTTTTGCTGCCAAAAAAACCGAACAACATTTTAGGGAAAGGTTTGGAGATTTCACCAATCAAAACACCGAAAAGGAAGAACAGGAGGGAGATGTAATTGTTGATAAGAAGCCTAACCAACAAACCAAGCCATTAAAAGATGTTGGGGACTATATAAATTTTGAGGAAATTGAGTAATTAAGATCACAAAACCAACCATAAATGCACACATTCTTTGTTTCTTTAAAGAATATATAACCCAATACTTAAAAGATTAAACACGTGAAAACTGGTATTAAGGCAATTTTTGTCCATTTTTTTGTTTTTGTTTTCTTTGTTGTGGCCGCCCTGGCCTATTTCCACCCAGTACTTCAAGGTAAGTCCATTTCCCAGTCCGATATAAAGCAATATACCGGAATGGCCAAGGAACAGAACGATTTTAGAAAGGATACTGGTGAAGAACCTTATTGGACCAACAGTGCTTTTGGTGGTATGCCTACATATCAGTTAGGGGCCAATTACCCGCATAATTATGTAAAGAAATTGGATAGGATCATCCGTTTTTTACCACGGCCAGCAGATTATTTATTTCTTTATTTTATTGGCTTTTATATTTTGTTGTGCTGTTTAAAGGTCGATTATAGATTGGCTGTATTGGGGGCCTTGGCTTTTGGTTTTTCTACCTATTTGATAATTATACTTGGGGTTGGACACAATGCAAAAGCGCATGCTATTGGTTACTTGCCAATACTTTTAGGGGGTATTGTGCTAACTTTTAGGAAAATATATATTTGGGGTTTTGTACTTGCATCTTTAGCCATGGCACTTGAGGTTAGTGCCAATCATTATCAAATGACCTATTATTTTATGTTATTGGTCTCGATTTTGGGGGTGGTTTATTTGGTTGATGCCATTCAAAAAAAAGAATTGAAGAACTATTTTGCCGCAATAGGAATATTGGTGGTTGCTATTGCATTGGGCATTACTACCAATGCTACAGGTATAATGGCCACCAAGGAATATGCAGATTGGAGCACGAGGGGCAAGACGCAACTTACTATTGAACCCGATGGTTCGCCTAAGGAAAATACCACAGGATTGGGTAAAGAATACATTACCCAGTATAGTTACGGGATTACAGAATCCTTAAATTTATTCGCACCAAGACTTTTTGGAGGAGGAAGTGTAGAAGATTTAGGTAAAGATTCAAAAGCCTATGATTATTTAACAGAGCAAGGATTGTCGCGATCCAAAGCCTTGGATTTTTCAAATTCAATACCGTTATACTGGGGTAAACAGCCAAGTGTGGCCGCTCCGGCCTATATAGGAGCAATACTCTTTTTTCTCTTTATTTTGGGATTGTTCTTGGTAAAAGGCAAATTAAAATGGTGGTTACTGGGAGGCACAATCATGTCACTTTTGCTTTCTTGGGGTAAAAATTTTAATACGCTTACCGATTTTATGATAGATTATTTCCCGCTCTATGATAAATTTAGAGCCGTATCTTCTATACAAGTAATTCTGGAGTTGTGTGTGCCTGTGTTGGCTATTTTAGCTTTGGCTGAAATGTTTAAATCCTCCAATGAACAACAGAAAAAAATAAACGCTTTAAAAATCAGCTTTTTCATAATTCTTGGGTTGGGACTAGGACTATTGCTGTTCAAAGGAGTTTTTGATTTTACAAGTCTGAATGACGCAACCTATATAAAATATTTTGGAGATGAGTTGATGACCATGGTACAATTGGATCGTGAGGCCGTTTATATTCATGATACCTTGCGGTCACTTATATATGTATTATTAGCTGCCTTGGCTTTATGGATGTATACCAAAGGAAGAATCAGGGAAAATCTTGCAATTATTACTCTTGGGGTTTTGATAGTGTTTGATCTTGTAGGGGTAGATGTTCGTTACGTAAATAAGGACGATTTTGAACAGAAAAGACGCATTAGTGAACCGTTTCAAGAAACAGCATTGGATAAACAAATCAAGAAGGATTCCACTATCTTTCGGGTATATGATCCGTCGGAACATATAAACGGAGCCCGTACCTCTTATTTTCACCAATCCATTGGTGGCTATCATGCGGCTAAACCTGCCAGGCTCCAGGATCTGTTCGATTTTCACATATTTCGAAACAATATAAGGGTGCTGAACATGTTGAATGTTAAATATGTGGTGCAACAGGATGAAGAGGGCAGGAGGTATCCAGCCAGGAATACCAACGCCAATGGAAATGCATGGTTTGTTGAAAAATTAGTGGAAGTAACAAACACCGATGAAGAAATTAAAGCATTGGATAGTTTGGATGTAAAAAATGAGGCTGTAGTGAATGTCAATACCTTCCCCGGTATCAATAGGTTTAACTTTCAAAAAGATTCGACGGCATCCATTGCCCTTATAGATTATAAACCCAACGAGTTAACATATAGATCGTCCTACTCCAAGGTAGGTT
>CAXMOE010000155.1:0-5827 GCA_964194835.1 uncultured Flavobacteriaceae bacterium
CTTTTGCTGTTTATTCTAGCATTCTCCGTCTATGCTATGCAAAGAATGCATAAGTACCGTATGGGTCAGTTTATCCTTAGGACCGGATTGTTTATTACACTAACTATTATGGGGTACATAGGACTAATTATCTTGATGTACATTGTACTATTTGCAACAGGCACTATTACTTTGGAAGACTTTAGGCCAATGAAAAAATAATGAAAATTATCAATTAGGCAGCCTCTTCAGCCAAAAACTGCGCTTCGTACAGTTTACTGTAATATCCATTATTTTTCAATAGTTCCTTGTGGGTTCCAGACTCCACAATTTTACCTGCGTCCATCACCAAAATTTTATCTGCCTTTTTTATGGTGGCCAATCGGTGGGCAATAATAATCGATGTCCTTCCCTCGGTAATTTTCTCCGTTGCCCTTTGAATTAATTGTTCTGAATAGGTATCCACGGAAGAGGTGGCCTCATCCAAAACCAAGATACTTGGATTACTTACGTAAGCCCGTAAAAATGCGATAAGCTGTCGTTGACCACTGGATAACATTATGCCCCGTTCCTTTACATTATATTGATAATCTCCCGGTAGGCTGCTTATGAAATCGTGGACTCCAATCTGTTTTGCCGCCCGTTCAATCATTTCAAGGGTAACAGTCTCATCCTTTAGGGATATATTATTCGCTATAGTATCCGCAAAAAGAAAAACATCTTGAAGTACAATCGCTATTTTTGATCTCAATGAGGAAAGTTTAAAGTCCTTTATGTTAATCCCATCGACAAGAATGGTACCCGAGTTTATTTCATAAAACCGGTTCAATAGATTTATAATCGTCGATTTTCCGGCTCCTGTAGCACCAACAATGGCTACGGTCTCTCCTGCTTTAACCTCAAAGGAGATTCCATGTAATACTTCCTCATCTTCCAAATACCCAAACCTAATGTTTGAGAACTTAATATCACCATGTATATCATCCTTTTCCACAGACCCGATATCCTCTATATGGCTCTCTATATCCATGATCTTAAATACCCTATTGGCCGCCACCATTCCCATTTGCAGGGTATTGAACTTATCCGCTATTTGTCGTAGAGGCCTGAACAATAAATCAATAAGGAAAAAGAAAGCGAAAATGGTACCAATATCCCCCATACCAATATTTAAAATATTCTGTAAAACGCCATACCATACCACCAATCCGATGGCAATGGATGAAACAATTTCGGAAATCGGAAAAAAGATTGAATTGTACCAAACAGTCTTCAACCAGGCATTTTGGTGCTTTTCATTGATTTTTCTAAATTTCTCAACTTCAATGTTTTCCCGGGTAAACAATTGAACAATCTTCATTCCTGTTATGCGTTCCTGCACAAAGGAATTTAGATTAGATACTTGCGCCCTTACCTCAATAAAAGCAACTTTCATGGCTTGTTGGAACAATCGTGTTGCATAAACAATGATTGGTAAGACCCCAAAAACGATCAAAGCCAATTTCCAGTTCATCATCAACATAACGATTGCCGCTGTAACCATTTTTAACAAATCGGCCACTATCACAAAAAATCCTTGACTAAAAATTTCACCGATACGTTGCATATCGGCAACAGCGCGTGTCACCAATACCCCAATTGACGAATTGTCAAAATACTTCATCCGAAAACCTATCATGCGTTTAAATAGATTTATACGGATATCCTTAATCACAGATTCACCCAACCAATTGGCATAATAGTTAAATAGTAGTTGATTTATGACCTGTCCAAATAAAACCCCCAACATGGCCAGTGTAAGAAACATCAATTGTTCGGCATCGCTATTTTTTATGGCTCCGTCAATGATTTCCCGGACGATAAAAGGAGTCAATACCGCAAAAATAGATAGCAATATAGCCGCCAGTGCTACCCCATAAAAGGTGAGCATATAAGGTTTTGTATGGGCCATTACCCGTTTGAACAACCTAAAATCAAATGCTTTTCCAGTTTCCTTATCCATCTTTTTTAATATGTTTTGGGGTATAAAACCTTGGTTAAATATAAGCCTTTTGCTGGGACGGATGTTCCGGCATTAGCCCTGTTCTTACTTTCAATTATTGCTTGTACATCTTCCAACGTAGATTTTCCCATACCTAATTCCATCAATGTACCAACGATGGCACGCACCATGTTTCTTAGAAATCTATCCGCGGTTATCGTAAAAACTAACTTGTCACCATCTTCTTTCCACACAGCTTCCTTAATAGTGCACAAATAGGTTTTTACATCCGTATTGGATTTTGAAAAACATTCAAAATCTTCATATTGCATTAATAGGGATGCTCCCTCGTTCATTTTTCTGATATCCAAGGGATACTTAAGATAATGGGCAGCATCAATATAAAAAGGATTCTTTTTCTGTACAACCCAATATTCATAGGTCCTTTCGACAGCATCAAAGCGAGCATGTGCCTTGTTTGGCACCTCAAAAATTTTCTGTACTGCGATATCCTCTGGCAATAGTGCATTTATTCGGTACACCAATTCCTTAATATCTTTTATTCCCTTAAAATCGAAATGTGCGTGCATTTGTTTGGCATGTACCCCAGCATCAGTCCTCCCGGCAGCAACCAAAGCAATTGGCTCCCGTAAAAGAGTGTAAAATGATTCTTCCAAAACTTGTTGAACCGTTAAGGCATTAGGCTGTCTCTGCCAACCATGATACAACTTTCCAACATAAGAAAAAGCAACGAAATATCTCAAACGAATAGCCTATTTTTGTAGGGTATCAAAGATACCCCAATCCAACGTAAAAGAAATCGAACACCCCAATAATTTAGCATTTTTTAAGTTTTATGACCCGAATTTTATTGCTTTCCGATACCCATAGCCATATGGATGACGCAATTTTAAGATATGCTGAACAAGTTGATGAGGTCTGGCATGCTGGTGATATTGGACACTTGAAAGTTACGGACACCTTACAACAAATGAAACCCGTTAAGGGGGTGCATGGTAATATAGATGACCACAAAATTCAACTTGAATTCCCTTTGGACAACCGTTTTATGTGTGAAGGGGTTGATGTTTGGATTACCCATATTGGTGGCTATCCAAATAAATACAATATAAGGATACGGGATGAAATTAAACTAAACCCACCCAAACTGTTTATTTGTGGCCACTCCCACATTTTAAAGGTTATGTGGGATAAAAAATTGGGGTTGCTTCATATGAATCCCGGGGCTTGTGGCAAACATGGGTTCCATACTATAAGGACCATGTTGCGCTTTGTGATAGATGGCGAGGAAATCAAAGACCTGGAGATTGTAGAATTAGGCAAGCGGGGATCTACGTCCTAAATCTTCTGATCGCTGTATCCACCAACTGCTTTAAAGCCACCGCTTTCTTTTCTTAAAATAGAAACCATAATGATAGCACAATAACAGCTAGGTCATAGCAATAAGTTTTGGTGTCATTGTCAACAAATTTCTTACAAAACGAACATCAATGCTATAAAAAAACCCGGGAACAACCCCGGGTTTTACGCACTAATACAACTAAGATGTTAGGTTTAACGCAAGCGATCAACAGATTTTACAAGATCCTCATCCTTTTTTATTGCCCTGTTGGCCAGGGATAAAAAAACGATAGAAAAAATAGGAATCAACATCCCAATACCCTTCTCAGAAATGTTACTTTCTCCGGATAAGTTTAGTGATCGGTACACGAAAAATCCTAGCAAAAAAAGATTCAATATTATGTTCAATCTGTTCACAACAAATTGATTTTTTCGATTTTTATACAATAGCATAGCAATAAGTGCCAAGGCAGCTGAACCATAGAATACAATAGATACCATTACTTCGGAACTTGCATAAATCTGCTTACCATCGACGTCAGACCAAAGACTGGCCCAGAAAGGTAAAACACCTGCCAAAAGCATTACCGCTATTAAATAAATTGATTGTATTCTTTGAATCACTGTATTTATCGCTATTAATGTGCAAAAATAAGCGTCTTTTTAATAAATATCCATGAAATCTTGAAAATAATTTGTAATATTGTGACGTTATAATTTATAACACTTACCAATTCAGGGATATCATTCCCCATATAATACCCATATATCAAAACACTTCATAATTTATACAACACTCAATGTTTGAGATTTCAGATTTAAAAACAAAAAAGCTTCCTGAGCTTCAGGAAATTGCTAAGGGATTAAATGTATCAAAGTACAAAACCCTAAAAAAACTTGACCTAGTTTATCAAATTTTGGACGTCCAGGCTTCCAATCCAAAGGTTTTGGAAAATACAGCTGTTGCAAGCGAAGACAAGCCAAGGCCAAAACCAAGACCAAGACCAAGACCAAAACAGGAAAGGGATCGGATAGTTACTGAAAAAACTAATGATTCCAGAACAAGTTCCAGTGAAAGTCCAAATTCTGTGAAGGTCTCTTCAGACAAACCAAGTGAGCAAGAGGCAAGTACTTCGGATAAAAATCCACAGCAACCTAAGCGTGCCCAACATGTTGCACCTGCTAAAAAAGAGCATCCAAAAAACACCCCACAGAATAAGGTCCAAGCGCATAAAAAAAGTACTCCGCACCATAAAAGCGGTCAGGATAAGAACAGTAATTTTGACAGGGATTTAAAAAACAGATATAAACAACCCGACTTTGAGTTTGACAGCATAATTGAGAGCGAAGGGGTTCTGGATATTATGCAAGATGGTTATGGTTTTCTCCGTTCTTCGGATTACAACTATTTATCATCTCCTGATGATATCTATGTATCACAGTCACAAATTCGGTTATTTGGCTTAAAGACCGGGGATACCG
Organism: uncultured Flavobacteriaceae bacterium; assembly: GCA_964194835.1. Lineage (GTDB taxonomy): Bacteria > Bacteroidota > Bacteroidia > Flavobacteriales > Flavobacteriaceae > CAXMOE01. The sequence goes on from CAXMOE010000155.1 coordinate 4,805, forward strand.
TATTAGGTAATGTCCGTCCTCCAAAAGAAGGTGAGAAATATTTCCCCTTGATCAAGGTAAACAAAATTAATGGCATAGATCCACAGGTTGTAAGGGACAGGGTTTCATTTGAGCATTTGACACCTTTGTTTCCTCAAGAAAAATTTAATTTGGCAGATCGCCAAAGTAACCTCTCGACTCGTATCATAGATTTGTTCTCCCCTATTGGGAAAGGGCAAAGAGGTATGATCGTTTCCCAACCTAAAACAGGTAAGACCATGTTGCTAAAGGATATTGCAAATGCAATTGCGGCCAACCATCCTGAGGTTTATCAAATTATATTGTTGATTGATGAACGCCCGGAGGAAGTTACCGATATGCAACGAAATGTCCGCGGCGAGGTTGTTGCCTCTACTTTTGATAAGGAAGCTACAGAGCATGTTCGAGTGGCAAATATTGTATTGGAAAAAGCAAAACGCTTGGTAGAATGTGGCCACGATGTGGTAATTCTTTTAGATTCCATTACCCGTTTGGCTCGTGCCTACAACACGGTACAACCTGCCTCAGGAAAAGTTCTGAGTGGTGGTGTGGACGCCAATGCGCTACATAAGCCCAAACGATTCTTTGGAGCTGCTCGTAATATTGAAAATGGTGGGTCTTTATCTATCATTGCCACTGCTTTAACGGAAACTGGATCCAAAATGGATGAGGTTATTTTTGAAGAATTTAAGGGAACTGGAAATATGGAATTACAGTTAGATCGTAAAATATCTAACCGAAGAATATTCCCAGCTATTGACCTAACCTCTTCCAGTACACGTAGAGATGATCTACTATTGGACGAAAACACTATTCAACGTATGTGGATATTGCGCAAATATCTGGCAGATATGAATCCTGTTGAAGCAATGGAATTTATAGAACAAAGAATAAAACAGACCAAAAACAACGAGGAGTTTTTAATGACGATGAATCAATAAAAATCCCTTTTACGTATACCCGATAATTTTCTGAGACAAATCCCAATAGTTAATGACTGTTGGG
>CAXMOE010000155.1:5837-6217 GCA_964194835.1 uncultured Flavobacteriaceae bacterium
TTGGGATTTTTGGTTTTAGTCGCATAATTGCACGGTCAAATCCCGTGTGTTGGAATCCATAAAGTTATTTTCTTTGTTCTAGAAGTATTCCTTTATTCTGCCTATGATGGATAGTCCCCATTTTTCTCTACAAAAAATGTACATAAAAAAAGACGCCCTTTAAAAAAGGGCGTCTTCAAACTTACTATATTATGATAACCTATAAAGTGGCCACTTGCTTTGACAACTTACTCTTTAGGTTGGATGCTTTATTTGAATGGATAATATTGCGCTTAGCCAATCGATCGATCATACTGATTAATGTGGGCAACAAAGTTTCCGCAGCTTTTTTGTCTTCCTCAGAACGGAATTTTTTAAGAACGTTACGCATTGTTTTATGT
>CAXMOE010000156.1:0-6189 GCA_964194835.1 uncultured Flavobacteriaceae bacterium
GCTATTGGAATTTGATGGAACATCTGTAAGGTTAAAATTCGAAGCTAATAGTTCTTGTCCGTCAGACATTATCACCCCTCTTTCAATAGTATGCTGTAGTTCCCTTACATTCCCTGGCCAATGATGTGCTTGCAGCGATTCAATGGCCTTCCCTGTGATTTTTAATTTTTTCTTCTGGTATTTTTCTTTATAGACATCAAAATAATAAGTAATAAAATCTACGATGTCTTCCTGTCTTTTTCTCAAAGGAGGAATCTCTATTTCAACAGTATTGATCCTAAACAAAAGATCTTGCCTAAATTTTCCCTCAGCTACCCATTGATTCAATGGGGCATTGGTGGCAAATAACAACCTTGCATTGACCGATCGTTCAATACCCTCCCCCAATCTTGACACTTTTCTATCTTGTAGTACCCTTAATAATTTGGATTGTAAGTTGTAAGGTAGATTTCCGATTTCGTCAAGAAATAGGGTGCCATCTTCTGCCATTTCAAAGCGCCCTGGTTTATCTTCAAAAGCATCTGTAAAGGCACCTTTTTTATGCCCAAATAATTCGCTTTCGAATAAGTTTTCTGATAATGAGCCAAGGTCTACATGAATAAAATTCCCGTTTTTATGGAGAGACCGTTTATGGATCTCCCTTGCCAAATGCTGCTTACCTGTACCGTTTTCACCCAAGATAAGTATACTGGCCTCAGTGGGACTTACCTTTTCAACAGTATCCATAACCAGTTGCATAGCACCTGACCTTCCAATGACTGGACCAAATTTTTGATCAATATTTTTTCGCAAGACTTCATTGGTGGATTTGAGAATGGAAATTTTATGATTAGATCTGCTCAATTCTAGTCCAGCATGAATAGTAGCCAAAAACTTTTCGTTTGACCAAGGCTTAAGAATAAAATCGAAGGCCCCTTTCTTAATTGCATCCACAGCCAATTCCACTTCTCCATATGCGGTCATCAAGATTACCACTATTTTTGGATTAATACCCAAAATATGTTTTAACCAGTACATTCCTTCCTTCCCATCATTAAACCCAATCCTATAGTTCATATCCAACACAATAACATCAATGTTCTCTTTAGATAGTAGTTGATTAATTTCCTTCGGATTATTCCTGATGATGATATTGGAATATTTTCTCTTCAACAATAATTTGGCAGATAAGAGTACATCTTCATCATCGTCAATGATCAATATAGTAGCCTGGGTTTTTGACACGGTAATTATATAGTATTAAGAATAGGCACTAAAATACAAAATGTTCGAAAACGAACAACAAAATGTTCGAAAATGAACACCAATATATTTTCTTTGTTATCGTAATGTATTGATTACAAGCATTGTGCGTATTATATTGTTTTCGGCACGAGCCTTGAACAATCTATGAACAAATGGTAGACAATGTAGAGATTGGACACTATTCAATAATAAATTTAAAATAAAACATCATGATTTCATTACTTATCAAAACCGCGATTTTTTTTACTGAACTTATTCAGTATTGTTTGTTTTAAATAAACCAATAAAAGCATTTTTTAATAACCAAAATTTAAAGATTTATACTTGACTCAAATGGGAATGGACAATAAGATAGAAAAAAAGAAATGGAGCCAAAAAAAGCTATATTATTTAGCTGCAACTGCTTTGTTTGTATTACTTGCATTTTTCGCTTTCAGATCATTCAACAAGAAGATATATAAGGTGGCTGCCTCAAAAATTTCTGTAAAGAAGGTAATCGCAGGTGATTTTCAGGATGTGATTTTAATTGACGGAGATATTGAATCAATCAATCTAGTTTTAGTTAATACACTGGAGGGTGGAAGTGTTGAAGATATTTATATCGAAGACGGTGTGCCTGTTGAAAAGGGTACCCCACTACTGAAATTGAGTAATCCGGGTGTCACCCTAGGGTACATGAACCAGGAAACTGCGATTATAGAGCAAATAAACAACTTAAGAAATTTGAAGTTGACCTTAGAAAAGGATCAACGGGATTTATCGGAGTCACTAATGGACAGTGAAAATAGTTTGGCGGAAGTTGAACGATCTTATAAAGTCGATTCTGTGCTCTATGAAAAAGATGTAATTGCAAAAAACGATTTTATTGATAGGACAGAATCGTATAAATACCTTCAGGACAAGCGTAATTTTATGAATAAAAACGTTAAGAAAAGCGCGGCGGACAACAAAACCCAAATAACTCAGATCAATCAATCTATTTCCTTGATGCAACGCAACTTGGAAATGATCCATGAGAACATTGAAAAAATGCTGGTAAGAGCGCCAGTAAGTGGAATGCTATCTTCCTTTGACCCGGTTATAGGTGAATCGTATTCGAAAAACCAAAGCGTGGCAAAGATAGATGTACAATCGGGATTTAAAATTAAAGGACAGGTAGATGAATATTATTTGACTATGGTAAAACCAGGTCAATTGGCGCAATTTTCCTTTGACGGGAAACTCATTGATCTTCAAGTAAAAAAGGTGCTCCCTGAAGTAGTAAATAGGCGTTTTGAAATAGAATTGGTGTTTGTAAATGATGCACCCAGTGCAATTACAATTGGACAGTCTTTACAGGTACGACTGGAACTCTCGAAATCTCAAAAATCGTTATTAATACCTCGTGGAAATTACTTTCAGTCTTCAGGAGGTCAGTATGTTTTTGTTCTCGATGGAAGTGGAGAAGCCCATAAACGATACATAAAGCTCGGTAGCCAAAATCCAAGTTATTATCAAGTATTGGAAGGCTTGGGAGAAGGAGAAGAGTTTGTTTCTTCTTCTTACGATGAATTTAAAAATTATGAATCAATCAAAATAAATTAATAAAAACGAAAAGTATGATCAAATTAAACAATTTAACAAAAGTGTACAGAACAGACGAAATCGAATCTACTGCCTTAAACGAGGTATCCTTTGAAATTAATCAGGGAGAATTTGTTTCTGTAATGGGACCTTCAGGATGTGGAAAATCTACATTATTAAACATCTTGGGAATGTTAGACAAGCCCGAAAGTGGTAGCTATGAATTTCTTGGTAACGAAGTTGGACAACTTAATGAAAAAGGGCGTTCTGAAATACGGAAAAAAAATATTGGGTTTATATTTCAAAATTTTAACCTTATAGATGAACTCACTGTTTTCGAAAACATAGAATTGCCGTTAATCTACAATAAAGTAAGTGCTGCAGAACGTAAAACTAGGGTTAACGAATTGATTGAAAAAATTGGAATTTCACACAGGGCCTCACATTTTCCACAACAGCTTTCAGGAGGGCAACAACAGCGTGTTGCGGTTGCAAGAGCATTGATCACTAAACCCCCTCTAATTTTGGCCGATGAGCCTACAGGAAATTTGGATAGTTCCCATGGTAATGAAGTCATGGAATTAATGTGTGAACTAAATGAAGCCGGTACCACTATCGTAATGGTAACACATTCATCACATGATGCAAGCTACTCCAGTAGAGTAATTAATTTACTGGATGGACATGTAGTATACGAAAAGAAAAATAAGCTAAGCAAGGCAGTCGTTTAATCTAAAAATGAACTAAAAATGTTTAAAAATTATTTAAAAGTGGCTTTTAGAAGCCTCAATAAGAATAGAACCTATGCCTTGATCAATATTTTGGGATTGGCATTGGGATTAATGGTTACAATACTAGTTTTCTTATTTGTAAAATATGAAACTAGTTATGATAAACATTGGGACGGTTACGATCGTATTTACAGGCCTGGAATATTGGCCAATATGATGGGACAGACCATGGATAACCCCCTGTCTGCAAGTCCAATGGCCTATTCCTTCAGAACCGAATTTACCGATGTGGAAACCGCCACCAGAATAAGACCGATTCAGGAAGTCCTGGTTGCCTATGAACAGACCAAATTATATGTAGAAGATGGCGTGAGTGCAGACAGCACCTTTTTTAAAGTCTTCAATTACGAATTTGTTCACGGTGATCCAAATACTGCACTAAAAGAAGATAATGCCATTGTCCTGACAGAAGAAACGGCAAGAAAGCTATTCGGGGATAAGAATGCAATGGGAGAAATTGTGCGCTACGACAACACAACGGATTTAATCGTACGCGGAATCGTAAAAGAACCTAATTTTCCCTCTCATATTCAATTTAACATGTTTATGGCAAATAATTCCAATGAGAATCAGATTTGGCTGAACATGAATTTTTATACCTATGTAAAGCTCAGGGAGGGGACCAATCCTGTATCGTTCAAGGAAAAGATGGATGAAAATTTTATGGCTAAAATTTCGCCACAAGTAGAGCAATTATTAAAAGTTACGGTAGAAGAATTTAAAGCCCAGGGAAATAATTTTGAATATTTATTTCAATCCCTGCAGGAGATTCACCTATACTCAAATAAAAGTTTAGAAATCAGGCAAAATGGAAATATCATCTACCTCTATGTGTTTATTGGAATTGCACTTCTTGTGATTTTAATAGCTGGAATAAACTTTATGAACCTGTCTACTGCGCGCTCCGGGAAAAGGGCCAAAGAAGTTGGGGTTAGAAAGGTAGCTGGTGCTTCCAGGAAAATGTTGATTACACAATTTTTAACAGAATCTATAATTCAGAGCCTGTTAGCCCTATTCCTGGCCTATATCCTGGTTGAATTATTCTTGCCCGGTTTTAATAACATTATGGAAACAAACCTCAGCCTTTTTAATGGTTTTGTAGGGCAAACTATGCTGTTCTCTATACTTGTCACTCTCTTTTATGGCTTGTTTGCAGGTAGTTATCCGGCATTTTTCTTATCAGGATTTCAGCCCATTGCTGTTTTAAAAGGCGATTTCACCAAGACCAAAGGAGGTGCATTACTAAGAAAATCGCTGGTTATTGTTCAATTTACTGCCTCTACTATTCTTATTATAGGGATGATTATCATCTTCCTGCAAATCTCGTTTCTGCACAATAAGGACATTGGTTTTGAGGGCGATCAGGTATTAGTGGTTCCAATTCAAACTGATGAATTAGAAAATGATTTCAGGAATTACAATGATGTTTTTCTTAAGAACAGCAACGTCTTAAATGTAACAAGGGCTGATTATTTTCCCGGAGACTTTCCTAATCAAAGTGTCTATTCTATTGAGGGAACTCAAGAACAAATACCTCTTTGGTATTTAGAGGTTGATTTTGATTTCTTTAAAACCCTGGATGTACAGCTGGCAGAAGGTAGGTTATTTGATCGTGAAATGGACTCGGATTCTACCACCTATTATATTCTGAACGAAGCAGCGGTAAATAATTATAATATCCAAAACGCTATAGGTCGTCGTATTGGGTCTTTTATAAACAATGAAGGGGACATGGAATTTAATACCGTTGTTGGTATAGTTAAGGATTTCCATATACAGGGCTTCGATCAGGCTATTAAACCCATGTTGTTGTCGGTGAGTAATAGCATATCCAATGCTGCCTTTAAAATTGCCCCTGAGGACGCTAGCGCTACTGTGGCCTTTATAGAGGAAGAATGGAATAAACTGGAACCCTCACATCCTTTCAGATACGAATTCCTGGACCAAAAATTTGGCGCTTTGCTCAGGCAGCAGGAAAATTTTGGTAGCATGTTTTTATGGCTTACCATCCTGGCTATTATAATATCAGCAATGGGCTTATATGGTTTGGCATCTTATACGGCCGAACAACGGACCAAGGAAATTGGGATACGAAAAGTCTTAGGGGCTTCGGTAGGACAAATTATGAATATGCTTACCAAAGACTTCATAAAACTAGTCCTTATAGCTAACATATTTGCATGGCCCATTTCGTATGTCCTGGCGAAGGACTGGTTGTCCAATTTCTCATACCAGATAGATCTGCCTATATTGCCTTTTGTGGCTGCCACCCTCCTGGCTGTAATCATTGCCCTGATTACCGTAAGCGCTCAGGCCTATAGCGCGGCCAATTCAGATCCGGTGAATGCACTTAAATATGAATAAAAAAACCATATTAAGACAATAGAAAAGAGCTCTTTACATCTAAAGAGCTCTTTTTTTTATATGAATTAATAATTGACCTAAAAAATAACATTCGCCTGTTTTGGGTATATTGCGGGTTACACACTAACCCGTTGTACCAATATGAAAAACCTAATAACCCTAGCATCCCTCCTACTCTGTTTAGTAATCAAGGCGCAATCCTTCGATTTTGTAATAGACCATTCTT
>CAXMOE010000157.1:0-6145 GCA_964194835.1 uncultured Flavobacteriaceae bacterium
AAATGGAGGCCAGATTATGGTTCCTCTTGACAACTACGCAGGTTCAGGGGATTACGGCTTTGGTAAAAAATTCGGATGGTGTGAAGATAAATATGGTATTTCATGGCAACTTAATCTTTCAGAATAAATTCGAATTATAATATAAGATGTCCTACTTAAAGGAATAAACGAAATGGAAAATAAAAAATAACTACTGCCAACAATGTATATAAAATCATAGCACCCTTTGGGGGTACTACGCTTCATATACTAGCGCGTTGTACCTAATTACTATTTGGAAAAGACGAAGGTGTTATTATAGTGTTGACGACACGAATATGGCAAGTGGAGTAAATAGTATTGCGAGCGCAGCACGTTATACATTCAATTACCTTCATCTTCAGCATTGCTTATTTCCACCAATTTATTGTCGACGAATGTCACAAACTGAGGATGGAATATATGTTTTTGCTTCTCCCAATATGGCAAAAAATTTGCAAGTTACCATTCTCGTTTAAAAGCTAATATTGGCATTTCACTATCCCCAAAAACACCTTCTTTAACTCTTAAAAATTCCCATTGCCTTCGCATAAACTCAGCCGTAGCATGTGAAGTTGCTTTCATTGCATCTGTAGCTATAATATCATCTCGAGGAATGCCATATACGATGTTAACGAGATCTTCTTCTCGAGCCATTCCGTCATAATAAGACAATTGATTTTGCAGCATGTGTTGCCATGCCTGCTCCCTAAGGAGTTTGTTATTCTGTCTCATTTGGTTAGCTAAATACAATAGGGTTATGACTACAGCAATTGCAGGGACAATTTCTGCGATGGTACTTAAAGCCGTCCAGTTCATCGTTCTTTCTTAAGTCGTATAAATGTACTATTCTAATACCTAATAAATATACAGTAAATATCCGGATCATAGAACCTGAAATACATTAGTATCATATTGCGAAACGAATTCACAGGTTGTGATAAATTTACATTTTGTGCTACATAGGCACGACAATGGCTATAATTAATTGCTACTTCCCAGCTATTTTGTAATTTACTATTTTAAGCAGCTTGATTAGCAACTTGAAAATGGTTTTTCAACACAACTAATCATAGCCAAGATCGTTCCAAAATTCAAATAAACGCCGGTCCCATAAAACGAACGTTTTTTGGGACGTTTCTAATTTTCTTCATCTGTTCCTTTTAATGGCCGTTTTATGGGACCACGAATACCGGTTTAAAAATGACTATATTGGTATTGCCCGTATAATAGATCAATGATCATATTCCTATGTTACCTGCAAGCCAATAAACCGATATTCTATCTGAATTGATAAGATCGAATGCCTTCCCTCATGCCCGGAACTACTGCACATATACCATTTATAAAATCTATCGGAGATTTTTTTAGAATTTATGGTTTGGGGGAGCTGTAGCCTTCGCTAAAAATGTAGGCTTCCCCTTAAATAGGACAGTTGAAAAATCAATTTGATTAATTTTAAATTTTAACTGTCAGATGAAAAAAAATGAATTTATAGAGAGTCTCCAATCGCGCGGATCTAACTGTCGGTAGACAGGTTTGCAATCCGTGCGCATCCTTCTGCAAATAGGCTCTTGATTTTAGTTCTGATTCTAAACGGAACGGCCTTTGTCCAGATTTTTGCTAAAAGCCAAGTCGACAAAATATAAGGCTGTAGAACCTGTTGCGGCCCGCTTTATCACACTTACCGTGGTTTGTTGGATTGAATATAAGTAGTCTACCCAGGGTTTTATTTCCTGATCCATACAGGCATCCGGATTATCCTGGGTTGTCGAAAAGAAAAAAAGATACCCGACAAGACTGTAAGACTTTTGAAAATGTCTGTTCTGTTTATTGCTCGCGCAACTTTCCATTGTCATACGCTGTATAAATTTCGGTATAGTTAATGGGGTTCGGGTAAAATTTGTTATATTTAATTGCTTCAAGTGCCAATTACCCGAGCTACTTGATTTCTTAATTAATAAAGCAATTATATTATGAGCCGAATAAAAGAACTTAAATACTTTACTTTGGTAGTGCTCCTATTTAGCTTTGTTGCAGCTGGATCGTTAAGCTCTTGCAGGGAACAAAAAAAACAAGAAAACGCCGAACAGCAGGGTGAGCACCCTGAAGGCGAAGAACATCCCACAGAGAAAGATTCCATTGGGGAAGAACATCCAGAAGGCGAGGAACATCCCACAGAGAAAGATTCCATTGGGGAAGAACATCCAGAAGGCGAGGAACATCCGAAGGACTCCGTATCAGGGTAGCCTTACCCGATTTTCTGAGGTTTCCTGCGAAATGAAAAAAATGTTTCTGCGAACACAGGAGTATTTCCTACTTCCATAATCGGGTATGCGAGAAAGTTAATCGATCCAGAATGAGGTCCGGGTTCTATTTGAAGATCCCGTCCACGACTGAATTCGATACGATTTGCCGGATGCCGGCCAAAGTAATAGGTCGCAAGCGCTGTGTATTTATTGGCTTCACTGATATCTACAGGCCACCATTTTCCCTCAGCATAAAATTCTGCCCAACAATGGTACCCGTCGATGCCTCCTTCGTCACGATCTGACGGGATTGAAGCCCCTACAGCAAATCGTGAAGGTATTCCCGCCGATCTGGCCAAGGAAATGAAGAACGAATGAAACTCAGTGCAATTACCGGTCAGTGCATTGCATGCGTATACTGCATCACCATTGCCATAATCCCCAAATTTCATGTAGCGCATGTTATCGATTATATAATCATACAACGCCCTTGCCTGCATGATGGTGCCATCGTTGCGTTTGTTTCCAATTATGGAATCTGCCAGGATTGCAAATCGGTCACCTACAGGCATCAGTAAACTGGCGTCAAGATATTTTGTAGGTGACGAATTTTCCTCATACGGCTTTTTCTCGTGCCTTTCAACATCGTAAACAAGTTCCACTTTCTTCCCGCTATGTTGTGGAAAAAGTTCCAGATATAATATCGTATTGCCGTATTTCTTTTCTTCGAGCATTTGATGTTTCACCGGAGCTTCAAGAGTTGCTAGTTTTACAGTTTGAAAGCGATCGCTCTGCGGAACGGGAATCCACATTTTTGCCGATTCTTTCATTTCCGGCAGGGTAACCTCATAATGAAATTCAAATCTGTCCTCTCCTTCGATGACCCCCAGCAAATCAGATGATGCGCTTTGGACAGGCACTCTATACCAAGTCTTGTCCTTACGTTGTTTCCAGGTGTAAAATGGCTTGCCATTAAGCTTGTGCAGGGTCGTTTCCGTAACAGTCATGCTACCCGGGTCTCCTTTTAAGAAAAAATCCACATCGTATACATCACCACTTACATCGGCGAGATCAACACAGGCAAAATGGTGTCGAGGTCCCAAATTTGAAAGGTATTCAGTATGCACGCGTACCAATTGCAGGCGAAGTTCTTTCCCATCCGCATCCATGTTAAAATACCCACCTCCTTCATCTACCATTTTGGCGATATTAGCTTTAATACCAGCCTCTATGTCGGCGGTAACTACCTTGGGGACGTGCTTATCGGCGAGTGTTTTTTCTCCTTCTTTCCGCTTTGTGCTTGAATTGCAGGCCATCATCACAGCGAGTATAAAAAAATAAATAATCCGTGGGTTCTTCATTCTATGATTAGATTAATATTTGTATGAATTTACAATAATTCCACCGTTCTCCCAATGAGGATATTTGTCCCCAGAAATCTGCTCTGGATCCGATTCCTGACATTTCAGAGGTAAACCTTTCAGTACCCCATTTGAGAGAACAAAGTGTATCCGTTGACGCATCAGTCAATCAAAGCGCGATTTGATGTTGGGCAAAAGCGTGAGCGATGCTTGTTGCAATTCGGGGTTTGAAAGTCTATCATACTATAATCACATATTTAAGAAAAATACCAATGAAAATCCACGTGAGTTTCGGAAAAGATATTTGTAGGGAAATATAAATTAGCCATAGAAAGATTTAGAAAAAGTACTACATTTTGGTTTTAGCGCTCTAAGTATAGTTCCCTAAAACGAACCATTTACAGGACACTATTAATTTTCTTCATCTGTTCTTTTTATTGGCCGTTTTAAAGCACTTCTTTTGGCCGAATCAATAGGTTTAAATGTATACTTTTATAGTATACGTAGTGGGTATATGATTAATGATCATATTCGCTTGTTGTGACTAAGTTTGATTAAAAATTATCGACATTAATCAATTCTTGACTAGAAGATATGTTGTGAAAAATTGGTAATAGAGACTATGAAGCTTATTTCGATTACAACTATTATTTGTATCACTCTTTTTGGGTTATTCGGTTCGTTTGCTATATTCACAAAACAAGGAAATAGGAAGGCTAACAAGCTATTGGGTTTTTTCTTTTTGCTATGGGCATTTGATTTTCTGGATGGTTTGCTACTTCTTGAGGGATTCTATTTAGAACATCCCAACTTTGCTTTATGGAATGAATCCTTTGTGTTTTTGTATGGTCCTCTTTTGTACTTCTACACTCTTCATATTGCCAGAAAAAAGACCCCATTTAAGTGGCGGTTTTTACTTCATCTTATTCCATTTATAATTTCCTTGACGACCGTTATGATTTTCTTTCATACTCTTACTAAGGGGGATAAAATAGAAGTTTTAAGCAGCATAATCGAACTTAAGCAACCCTCAGAAATCTATTTGTTTACTAGTGTCATTTATTTGCACTTTTTTAGCTACATATATTTAGCGAAAAAACATATACGGAAAACCGTAAAAAATCTGAACAATTTTTATTCTCATCACAATTTGGCATGGCTCAACATACTTCTGAATTCTTTTTTGGTAATACTCACTATTTCGGTTTTTACAAATGTCCTTCAATTCAATCGATCTAAGTTATATTTTGAAATTGGTCTTCCTTTACTCACCATTGTTATGGCGTTGTTTGTTGCGAGCGTAATATTGAATGCCCTTAATCGTCCTTTCATTTCTTTAAATGACGATTCTACAGTCAAATACTCTGGCCTTCGCTTAGACCCCAAAGAAAAAGAAGTTATTCTAAAAAAGATTATCAATGCACTCAAAAAAGATAGACTTTATCTGAATCCTGAATTAAATTTAAAAGATCTTTCCGCGGCAATAGATAGTAATAGCAGAAAAGTATCCCAAGTTATTAACGACACCCTTGACAAAAGTTTTTTTGATTTGATCAACACATACAGAATTGAGGCCGCTAAAGAAAGGTTTAAAAAAAACAAAGATTCCAAACTTACCGTCCTTGAGGTAATGTATGACGTAGGATTCAATTCTAAATCTTCGTTCAACACGCAATTCAAGAATAGAACAGGCTTGACTCCTTCAGAATATATGAAATTAAATTAAGGTGTTATTTTCTACAAGTCAAAAGTCGAACGTGTTAAAATGCGTTCGACTTTATGTAGTCGGTCGCGCAGTAACTATTTCTAACTGAAATTTGTACATATATCACTAAAATATGTGCATTATGAAAACAGCATTCGACATTAATCAAGATCAGATTACCTTCAAAAAACAGTTGTGGTATCACTTTTATATGGGAATCGCCATAATTGTAGTCTACATTCTAATCAGCAAAACAATAATAGATTTAGGATATCCCGGATTAGCTGCCCTGTTAGTGGTAGAACTATTTGTGCTGGCCCCCATAGGGTTGGCTCATTTGGGTTCGAAAGGGAAACAATTGAACGGAAAGTTCAACTTAAAGAACGTTATTGCCTATACCGAAAAATTATCTATAGGTCAATATATAAAATGGTCTCTTATAGGTATTATTGGGTGTTCAGTGATATATATTCCTTTATTTCCTGTAGGCTTATATCTTAAGGAAAAAGTCTTCTATTGGTTGCCCCAATGGTATTTTGACCCCGGTTTTGGGACTACTGATATTGGATTGGTCGCGAATGTTTTTCTTATGGGAATTTTTATCGATGGTATTGTTGGGCCAGTGGTTGAAGAACTTTTTTTTAGAGGTTACCTTTTACCAAGAATGGCCTACTTAAAAAAATGGGCTCCTTTTGTTAACGGAACATTATTTGGCCTGTACCATTTTTGGCAACCACATAATTATCTAGCCATAATTGGGATTGGAATTATTCTTAGCTACATTGTTTGGAAAAAAAAGAATGTCTATCTCG
>CAXMOE010000158.1:0-6125 GCA_964194835.1 uncultured Flavobacteriaceae bacterium
ATGTCGGTGCTATAATATGAAGTTTATTTTTTTAAGAGATACCCTATTTTTAACTCAAAGAGCAGTTTATCCATATAAATCAACAATTCAGTTCAGAAATATTTCACAGGACCATAATATTTAGGAATTTTAAATACCGACGATAAAACTATCATTGTATGAAACTATTAATAATAGGCGGAACAGGTAGAACAGGGCAGGAATTGATAAAGCAAGCCTTAGTTCAAGGACATGTTGTAACTGTTTTGGTGCGAAATCCTAAAAAACTCAAACAAATACATCCAAACCTAAAGATTATCATAGGTGATATTCTACTTTCAGATAGTCTTGAAAAGGCTTTTAGCGGGCAGGATGCGGTTTTAAGTGCCTTAGGTCACAAGCGCTTTTTTATAAAAACAAACATACTTTCAGAAGGCACAAAAAATAGTATTAGTACAATGGAAAAATGTGATGTTAAACGATTCATTTGTATAACTTCCCTCGGTTTAAATGATATCAGATATAAACTTGGCCTTTATTATACCCTCTTTGTTATCCCTTTTATACTTTTATTTTACTTCCTCGACAAAGAAAAACAGGAAAAATTAATTGTCCAAAGCAAACTGGATTGGACCATTGTTAGACCTGGCCAACTCACGAACGGAAAAAAACGTGGTAAATATAGACATGGTTCCGATCTTGGAAGTTACTTGCTTACCAAAATGATTTCAAGGGCAGATGTTGCAGATTTTATATTAAGTCAATTAAACGATAATACCTACTTGCACAAAACACCGGCCATAACATATTAACCACCAACACTCAAGGAGCACAAATAACTCGGAAGGGCCATGAGCAATGAAAGGTAATCATTACCTTATAGCACTAAATTTTAACGTTTACCAAACTACCACGCAAAATCTTTTTATATAAATGGTATATTTAGGGCTTTGTTAATTGAAATTATCAAGAATTCTTCCATATGCCACTAGTAATTGTTATTTCCGGAATTGTATTACTATTTATCCTAATCGCCAAATTCAAATTAAACGCCTTCATTGCATTTACAATAGTCTGTCTATTAGTAGGCATACTCCAAGGTATGGAATTGGAAAGTGTTATTCAATCAATCCAGACCGGAATAGGAAATACCCTAGGTTTTCTGGTTCTTATTCTAGGGTTAGGTGCCATGTTGGGAAAACTTGTCGCCGATAGTGGGGCAGCCCAGCGTATAACATCCAAATTGGTAGCCAGTTTTGGGATTAAATATATTCAATGGGCTGTTGTTTTAGCTGGCTTTATTGTAGGTATCCCTATGTTCTATACCGTAGGATTTGTAATATTGATCCCACTGGTCTTTACGGTGGCTGCCACAACCGGTTTACCCCTCATTTATGTTGGCTTGCCAATGCTTGCATCTTTGTCGGTAACCCATGGGTTTCTTCCACCGCACCCAGCCCCAACAGCTATAGCGTCTATGTTCAACGCCAGTATTGGAAAAACCTTGCTCTATGGAATCATCGTTGCAATTCCCGCCATAGTTATAGCCGGCCCTATATTTTCCAGATCGATCAAAAAAATAAAAGCTACCCCACTCAAGGAATTTTATAATCCCGTTATTCTAAAAGAGGAAGAAATGCCCGGAATGGGAATTAGTGTATTTACTGCCTTGCTACCTGTTATATTAATTGGCTTGTCAACAATTTTTGATTATTTTTTGCCTGACGATTTCCCTCTGAAAAAAATAATCGTTTTTATGGGCAATCCTGTTATGGCAATGCTCCTTTCCGTTTTGGTAGCTATCTATACTCTGGGACTGGCAAGGGGAAAAAAAATGAAAGTAGTCATGGATTCTATTGGCAGCTCTGTTGCCAGTATAACTATGGTACTTCTTATTATTTCAGGTGCTGGGGCCCTAAAGCAAATTCTTGTAGATAGCGGGGTAAGCGATTATATTGCCGAGATACTAAAAGATTCGAATATATCCCCTTTAATTTTGGCCTGGTTAATTGCAACCATTCTAAGAGTATGTGTGGGATCGGCAACCGTAGCCGGTTTAACAGCGGCTGGAATAATTCTCCCCTTAGTTTCGGGTACCGGCGTAAGTCCGGAACTAATGGTACTTGCCATCGGATCAGGAAGTCTAATGTTATCTCATGTTAATGACGGCGGTTTTTGGTTGTTTAAGGAATATTTTAATCTTACGGTTAAGGAAACCCTTTCCACCTGGACAGTTATGGAAACTACAGTTGGTGTGACGGGATTAATAGGTGTTTTAATACTAAATACATTTATATAAAATAAAATAAAATGAATGCTACACCCTCAGAAAAAATTAAGACCTTAGGTCTAGAATTGCCTCCTGCCCCACCACCTGCCGGACTGTACAAACCTGTATTAGTTGTCGATAAATTCCTGTATATTTCAGGCCAGGGGCCCATGAATTTAGATGGGTCATTAATGATTGGCAGAGCAGGTGATAACTTAACAATGGAAGAGGCAAAAATGGCGGCACGCCAAGTCGGATTAACAATGCTTTCCACCATTAAAACCCATTTTGGCGATCTTGATAAGATCAAAAGGGTTGTTAAAGTGCTTGGAATGGTGAACAGTACTCCTGATTTTGGAAAACAACCTTTAGTGATCAACGGATTCAGTGAACTAATGGCCGAAGTATTTGGTTCGGATAATGGAGTTGGTGTGAGAAGTGCCGTAGGTATGATATTACCCGATAACATTCCGGTAGAGATAGAGGCAATGTTTGAACTTCACTAATATTTGAGCACTATGGATGGTCAAAATTGGTACGAAATAACCAACGCTAAAGGCACAATTTCCCCATCACTCTTGGTTTACCCGGATAGAATAGAAAAAAACATCCGGACCATGATCAAAATTGCCGGAGGAACTGATAATTTACGTCCCCATGTAAAAACTCATAAAATTGCAGAGATCATAAAGATGCAATTGGATCAGGGTATCTACAAATTTAAATGTGCCACAATTGCAGAAGCCGAACTCTTGGCCCAATGCGGAGCTGAAGACATTCTTTTGGCCATACAGCCAGTGGGAGTAAATATCGGGCGTTTTCTTGAGTTGTTGGAGCAGTACCCACAATCATCTTTTTCTACCATTGTAGATAATTCTGGGACGCTCAATGAAATTTCGAAGCTCGCTTTATCAAAAAACAGAGAAATTCAACTTTGGTTGGATATGAATGTGGGAATGAACAGAACTGGTATTGAATATGGGAAGGAAGCAATTGATTTGTACAAAATGATGGAGACGGATCCCAATATAATTGCAAAAGGATTGCATGCTTATGATGGGCATATTCATGAGCCGAATGAGAGGTTACGAAAAAATATTTGTGATGAAGCCTATAGCTCGGTAATAAAACTTAAGAATGCCCTTGAACAACAGGAAATTAAGATTGAAACCGTTGTTGCAGGAGGATCTCCCTCATTTCCCATACATGCCAAGAGGCAAAATGTAGAGACCAGTCCGGGCACAACTTTGTTATGGGATGCCCGATATGGCGAATTATTTAAAGATCTGCATTTTCTGCCTGCGGCGGTATTGCTGACTAGAATAATCAGCAAACCTACCACTAACGTACTCTGTTTTGACCTCGGACATAAATCCGTAGCTTCCGAAATGCAATTGCCAAGGGTGAAAATACTTGGATTGGAAGATTGTAAACATGTGAGCCAAAGTGAAGAACATTTAGTGGTTGAATGCAAGGATGCCGAAAAATATGCTGTAGGAGATGTATGCTATGCGATTCCTTTCCATATTTGTCCCACAGTTGCCAAGTATCCTTATGTTTTGACAGTAAAAGATAGAGAAATTACCGATAGTTGGAAGGTCGCAGCCAGAGATCACAAAATAATTATTTAAAAAATCATAACATGTTTGTTTTCGATGCCCATTTAGATTTGGCAATGAATGCCCTTGAATGGAACAGGGATTTAACCTGGTCTGTTGATGAAATACGTAAAAGTGAAATTGGGATGACCGATAAACCAGATCGGGCCAAAAATACGGTTTCCCTTGATGCCATGAGACAAGGGAATATAGGTGTTTGCGTAGCTACACAAATTGCCCGCTATGTAAAAAAAGGAAGTACTCTTCTAGGCTGGCACTCCCCCCATCAGGCATGGGCACAAACCCAGGGACAACTTGCTTGGTATAAGGCAATGGAAGAAATTGGTGAGCTATTTCAAATTACAAATTTGGAACAGTTGAACAATCATTTGGAACTATGGAGAACCTCCTCCGCAAAAAAACCAATTGGTTATATACTAAGTTTGGAAGGGGCAGATTCAATCATCACTATTGATCATTTACAAAAATCTTTTGATCAAGGGTTGCGGGCTATTGGTCCAGCACACTACGGCCCTGGCACCTATGCACATGGTACAGATTCGGTTGGCGGTCTCGGACCCAAAGGAAAAGAGCTGTTAAAGGAAATTGAACGATTAAATTTGATCTTGGATGCTACCCATTTATGTGATGAAAGTTTCTGGGAAACAATGAAAGTCTATAACGGACCGGTTTGGGCCAGTCATAATAATTGCAGAAAATTTGTTCCCCATAACAGGCAATATTCCGATGGGCAAATCAATGAACTTATAGGTAGAAAGGCCGTTATAGGTATTGCCCTAGATGCATGGATGATGGTTCCCAATTGGGTAAGGGGGCAATCGACCCCTGAGGGAATGGGAGTGACTTTAAATCAAATGATAAATAACATAGACCATATCTGTCAACTTTCGGGAAATTCCCTCCATGTTGGAATAGGTACGGATTTGGATGGGGCCTTTGGTAAAGAGCAAAGTCCGAGCGATTTGGATACAATTGCGGACCTTCAAAAAGTCCCTCTCCTATTATCCGATAAAGGTTACGGTGAGAAAGACATAGATAATATTATGCATCAAAACTTTATACGATTTCTACAAAATACATGGGAATAAAAAAACCTCCCTAGATTGAGGGAGGTTTTTTATGGGTTGGTTTATAAAATTGGCCATTAACGCACTTTCCGTATTAAGGTCGCCATTTTCAAGGATTTCAAATCCCTTAACTCATTAATGTCCTGATAGGCTTTTTGTTGAGCCTCAGTGGGTGCAGGA
Organism: uncultured Flavobacteriaceae bacterium; assembly: GCA_964194835.1. Classification (GTDB taxonomy): domain Bacteria; phylum Bacteroidota; class Bacteroidia; order Flavobacteriales; family Flavobacteriaceae; genus CAXMOE01. Next base: position 5,115 of record CAXMOE010000158.1, read on the forward strand.
CTATCGGCGCCCCCATTAAAAAATTGTTCATATCCCGTGTACATATCCACTGTAATATGCGATGCATAAGCCTCAGTTCCATATCCACGCATATTTCTCAATAATCCCCAACTAGCTCTACCACCAGCAGCCAAATCACTTTGATGCATTTCTTTGAAAATTTCAGTTTCCATCTTTTCGTAGGCACCAGACTGTCCCGGTTTGGCCTTCATAAAATTGATTACCGCCAAGGTTCCAAGTGGCATATCATATTCAGGAGTGGTTGTAGCTACCTCCATGAGATAAACTTGATAGGTAAGAGTCCTGCTTGCGGAGGTATGTTCCATTTTTTTTGCGCTTTCTTCGTCAGAAAGATCGGGATATGCACCTGCCCACGCTTTGTCGTAATCCCCGCCTTGCATCATTTTAACAGGGTCATTATACAAGCTTACCGTCATGTACTGGGCGCCTTGTTTTTGCCCTGCTGGCTGGAGTCGCCAAAGATCCCAACCTATGCAGTCTCCGTTTTTAACTCTTTGTTCGTGCACTTTTTCCCAAAATTCCTCAGTTTCCATATAGGCCGAATTTTGCCCTTCGTCTACATGCATAAACTCAAAGCTTAAATAAAGGGGGTCTTGTGCAATAGCTCCGCTACTAAACAAAACTATGGCAATAAACATCAGTAATTTTTTCATGTCAAATAGTATTTATTGATTCAAAATACAAGTAAAGTCCTTTTTATGGAAAAGCAAAACTGTTCAGGACGAACGGCGGGCAAACATGTCCCAATGATGGAATCTTTTTATCAAATATTTTTTTTATCGAACCAAATCAACTGCAATAATTAAGGTGCTCGGCTAGAATAGGGAATACAAAAAAACTCTTAACCCAATTTGGGTTAAGAGTTTTTTTCAACTACAAATTCATGGACCCTCCTATTGAAGAGAGTTTAACAAAAAAAATCTAGTCCACATTAATACAAATGGTTATTCATCATGCATCCATTCTTTCTTCTTTAATAGAACCTCTTCA
>CAXMOE010000159.1:0-6102 GCA_964194835.1 uncultured Flavobacteriaceae bacterium
CTGCAGCAGTGCAGATCGGTAATTTTGGGAGTTTAATTTTTGAGGGTGAGGAAACCAATTACGCCTTTGTGGCCTCAAATATTGACCAATTGGAACAAATTGCAGAATCAGGATTACAATATCCATTGGACGATGCTCTTTTTAACAATTGTATGTACGGAGACCAATTAAAATTTTTAAGGGGTGTAGCCAACATTACCTATGAATACTCAGGTAAAATACATGAAGCTTATGAGCGTGGCCAAAACCAGGTAGCGTACCAAGATAATAACTTCGCAAGACAACTGGCCCTTTTGGCAAGACTGATTAAGGGTAATTTAGGCACCAAAGTCTATATGATTTCCATGGGAGGTTTTGATACCCACGGAAACCAGCCATTAGCCCACGAAAGGTTAATGACGAATTTATCTGTTGCAATAGACAATTTTTATGATGACCTAGGTTTTACCCAACAAGACGATAAAGTTTTGAGCATGACCTTTTCGGAATTCGGTAGACGAATTTTTGAAAATGGTTCCAATGGAACCGACCACGGTAAAGCTGCGCCTACCTTGTTCTTCGGATCAGGATTAAATGGTAGCGCCTTTGTTGGAGACCATCCTTCTCTCGACAGTCCGAATGGTAGGGGTAATTTAGAGTACACTATGGACTTTAGAGATCTATATGCCACAGTAATGGCCGAATGGTTATGTATACCTATTCCATTAGTAGAGCAACATCTATTGGGGCATCCTTATGCACCTGTTAATTTAGGTTTTAACTGTAGTGGTGTAGATTTCCCAGAGATTACCTATAGTGATGGCGAACCCACTCTGCCGACCCCAAATGACCCCATAAATAACCCTGAGTTATTGGATGCCATTGTGCACAAACCTTTTTATCCAACAAAGGAAACTCCACATATTTATCTGGAAATGCCTTTTACTGGACATGTTGACATTCAATTGTACAATATTTTAGGACAAAATGTAGGTACAATATTCAATGAAATCATGTTGGAAGGTTCAACGGAAATCAATATTCGGGAACGTATGCCAATGAATTTGGCTACGGGAAAATATATCTATCGAATTCAGGTACAGGACCAAAAAATGAGTAAATCTGTTATGGTTGCTTAATCTGTTCCCCACTTTGTAAAAAGCCTTCGGTTATACTTAATCTACTTAAGTGTAACGAGGGTTTTTCTTTTTGCAGTCGTTTTTTTGTTCTAATCCAAAAGTAACTCTATCCCCAAATCCACATTCTGAAATTCCTTTGGTATATCTCTGTCCAAAATCTGTATTTTTGTGCCTTAATTAGCATTTAATGTCTCAGAATTCACAAAGTCCGTCACGATATACCATTACAGCAGCACTACCGTATACCAATGGTCCTATACACATTGGGCATTTGGCCGGAGTATATGTTCCTGCCGACATCTATGCCCGATACCTACGGCTGACCGATAAGGACGTTGTATTTGTATGTGGCAGTGATGAGCATGGAGTAGCCATTTCCATGAAGGCAAAAAAAGAAGGGGTATCGCCACAGGAAATTATAGACAGATACCATGATATCATTAAAAAATCTTTTGAAGATTTCGGGATTTCATTTGATAATTATTCTAGAACCTCGGCAAAAATTCATCATGAAACGGCTTCAGCTTTTTTTGAAAAATTATACGAAAACAACGATTTTATAGAAGAGACCACTGCTCAATTATACGATGAAGAAGCGCAGCAGTTTTTGGCCGACCGTTTTGTTGTCGGCACCTGTCCAAGATGTGGCCATGAAGAAGCTTATGGAGACCAATGTGAGAATTGTGGGTCTACCCTGAATGCTACCGACCTTATTAATCCAAAATCGACCATTTCTGGAGCGGTTCCCACTTTAAAAGAAACCAAACACTGGTTTTTACCCTTAGATCGTTATGAGGATTTTTTAAAAAAATGGATACTTGAAGGACATAAAAAGGATTGGAAACCCAATGTATATGGGCAATGTAAATCATGGATTGATGATGGCCTAAAACCAAGAGCTGTTACACGGGATTTGGATTGGGGAATTCCTGTTCCGGTTGAAGGAGGTGAGGGCAAAGTTCTCTATGTTTGGTTTGATGCGCCAATAGGATATATTTCCTCTACAAAGGAATGGGCCGCAAGGGAGGGAAAAGATTGGGAACCGTATTGGAAAGATAAAGACACCAAATTAGTGCATTTTATAGGCAAGGACAATATTGTTTTTCACTGCATAATTTTTCCAAGCATCCTAAAAGCGCATGGAGATTACATTCTCCCCAATAATGTACCTGCCAATGAGTTTTTAAACTTGGAGGGCAATAAATTGTCCACTTCCAAAAATTGGGCTGTGTGGTTACACGAATATTTGGAAGAGTTTCCAGATATGCAAGATGTATTGCGTTATTCTCTTACGGCAAATGCCCCTGAAACAAAGGATAATGACTTTACCTGGAAAGATTTTCAGGCCCGCAACAACAACGAACTCGTAGCCATATTGGGGAATTTTGTAAACCGTGTTGTGGTACTTACCAATAAATACTATGATGGTGATGTTCCAAACGCTTCCAGTATTACAGAAATAGATGCCACTACCCTGGCAGAGCTAAAAAAATTCCCGGATATAATTTCAACTTCCATAGAGCGCTATCGGTTCCGAGAGGGCAGTCAGGAACTAATGAACTTGGCTAGAATGGGCAATAAATATTTAGCCGATGAGGAACCGTGGAAGGTCATTAAGGAAGATGAGGAAAGGGTACAGACCATACTATTTATTGCCTTACAGATTGTATCGGCTTTAGCAGTACTAAGCGAGCCTTTTTTGCCTTTTACCTCCAATAAATTGAAGAAGATCCTTAATATTCCACTAAGCAAGGAAGAAGGTTCATTGACATGGAGCGATATTTCCGTTAAAGAAATCCTACTGCCCCAAGGACATCAAATCAATAAAGGAGAACTGCTTTTCAGCAAAATAGAAGACACTACCATACAGGCGCAATTGGATAAACTGGAAGCCACTAAAAAAGCCAACGAAAACGAAAACAAAGAACTAATGCCTCAAAAAGATACAATAAATTTCGATGATTTTTCCAAATTGGATATGCGGACCGGCACTATAGTGGAAGCCGAAAAAATGCCCAAAACCAAAAAACTATTGGTGCTAAAAGTAGACACCGGTTTAGACACCAGAACCATTGTTTCCGGTATTGCAGAAAGCTTTACTCCTGAAGAAATTGTAGGTAAAAAAGTAACCGTACTTATTAATTTGGCACCACGAGCCCTTCGTGGTGTTGAAAGCGAAGGAATGATCCTAATGACAGAGAACGCAGAAGGTAAATTGGTATTTGTAAACCCCGATGAAGAGGGTGTGGACAATGGCGAGTCAATAAATTAGGTGTAGCTTAAAAAACCACGGCCGAGTACAATAGAAAGGCTCAACCAAAAATATAGGTTCCATGCAACTCATCCCATATATTGCCAAGAACACCCAACTATCAGATAAAAACATTCTAAGTACCGTTGCACTGTTGAATGAGGACTGTACTGTACCCTTTATTTCTCGTTATAGAAAAGAACGGACCGGGAATTTGGATGAAGTCCAAATTGGGGATATTGTAACGTACAAATTACAATATGAAACCTTGGAAAAACGAAGGGAGGCCATATTAAAATCAATTGGGGAACAGGGTGTGCTAACCGATGGGTTACAACAAAAAATCAATGGTGCCGCCGACCTCACTAGTCTGGAAGATCTCTACCTACCCTATAAGAAAAAACGAAAAACAAAAGCAGAAACTGCCATTAAGAATGGTTTGGAACCCTTGGCCAAAATCATCATGGGCCAAAATAGCAACGACCTGGAATTCATCGCTTCCAAATATGTAAGCAAAACTGTCCCTACTAAAGATGAAGCCTTGGAAGGAGCTCGACATATCATAGCAGAGTGGATCAACGAACGTACAGATATTCGAAATCAGATTCGATATCAATTGGAAAAATTTGCCCAAATAAACACAAAGGTGATTTCAACCAAAAAGGAAGATGAAAAAGCACAGAAATTTAGAGATTATTTTGATTGGAGTGAATCCCTGAGCAGATGCCCGTCCCATCGATTTTTGGCTATTTCTAGAGCCGAAAACGAAGGTTTTATCCGAGTAAAAATTGAAATAGACAATGAAAGGGCAATAGACAAAATGGAGCAGCGCATTATCAAATCCAACACCCCTTGTACTCCTCAGATCAAATTGGCAATACAAGATGCGTATAAGCGTTTGCTGTTACCATCATTATCCAATGAGTTATTACGGAATGCAAAGGAAAAAGCTGACGATGCTGCCATCAAAGTGTTTTCTAAAAACCTAAAGCAACTTTTGTTGGGTGCCCCATTGGGCGAAAAACGAATATTGGCCATAGATCCAGGGTTTAGAACAGGCTGTAAAGTGGTATGTTTAAGTGCACAGGGCAATTTGGAACATAATGAGACGATTTATCCCCATCCACCTAAGAGTGACAGCAAAGGAGCCATAAAAAAAATAAGCTCCTTGGCAGATGCCTATAAAATAGAAGCCATTGCCATTGGCAACGGAACCGCTTCCCGTGAAACGGAACAACTCATTAAACGCATACAATTCAAAAACCCCATTGAAGTTTTTGTAGTAAATGAAGCAGGGGCATCCATTTACTCCGCCTCGAAAATTGCTCGTGATGAATTTCCCAACTACGACGTAACCGTACGCGGGTCCGTTTCCATCGGTAGACGATTGGCCGATCCCTTAGCGGAATTGGTAAAGATCGATGCAAAATCTATTGGTGTTGGCCAATACCAGCATGATGTGGATCAAAATAAATTAAAAACATCCTTGGATACTGCTGTGGAAAGTTGTGTAAATTCTGTGGGCGTTAACATCAATACGGCAAGTGTTCCGTTATTGAGCTATGTATCCGGAATTGGCTCAAAATTAGCAGAAAATATTGTTGCCCACCGAAATGAAAAAGGAGGTTTTACATGTAGAACAGCTATCAAAAATGTACCCAGATTGGGCAATAAAGCTTTTGAACAAGGCGCTGCTTTTTTACGTATCAAAGGGGGCTCAAATCCGTTGGATGATTCTGCGGTACACCCAGAAAGTTACACCATTGTAAAGAAAATAGCCAAAGACCACAAAATGCCTATAACGGATCTTATTGGCAATAAAAAGGTGCTACAAAAAATAGAACTAAACGCTTATTGCACGGATAGTGTAGGTTTGCCCACACTACATGACATCATAAACGAATTGGAAAAACCCGGCTTGGATACTCGGGAAAAAGCCAAGGTATTCACCTTCAATCAAAATATTAAAGCTATAACCGACCTAAGGGAAGGTCAATTATTACCGGGCATTGTGAACAATATTACCAATTTTGGCTGTTTTGTGGATATTGGCATTAAGGAAAGTGGCCTAATCCATGTTTCCAATCTTTCGGATAGTTTTGTGAAAGACGTAAACGAACATGTAAGTCTTAACCAACAGATTATCGTAAAGGTCTTGGACGTTGACGTTCCCAGAAAACGCATTCAATTGGCATTACACCAATAGGTATTTCTCCTAGCTTCAGGAGAATTATGCTGTTTGGTTTTAAGTCCCTCGAATTTTCGTATCTTAACAAGTGTTGTCATTCTGTTATTGCATTTTCTCAAGATTATAGTTGTACTTCGTTTGATAGACATCTAGATTTGCAATTCACATAAGATGAAAACGAATTTTTTATTCCATAATATTGAATAACTGGAAAACCTAAAATGGGGGACTGGTAATCGTGAAGAATCGGAAGACCTAATACAACAGAAAAGGTTGTATTTGAAAGGTAGCAAAAAAAATATGGGGAGTTATTTGATTATATGTACGATGATTTTGCGCATTGCGAGATTATCAGCGATAAAAACTTTTTTGAAGAGGCCCCAAATGACTAAATAGACGCCTTCATAAAATTCATCTAAATGGCTAAAACTATGGGAGATTGGGTGGATGTATGGGCAGAATTCAATCGGAGGAATCAATACCTATTAACATTTTAGTCTGGCAGTCCACGTTTTAGAGTCCCAATATCTTATCCTAATATTATG